>RFHO01000207.1 GCA_003696385.1 Planctomycetota bacterium
GCCTGCGAGGCATTCGTCACGCGCGAGACGGTCTTTACCGCGGCGGGAAGTTCCTTGCCGGACGTCCGCGCGCGGCGTGACCGCGGAACGGCGGTTGCCACCGCCATGCGGGGCGTTATTCGCATCGTGCAAGAGGCTCATTCCCAAGGCGACCTGTCGGGGATTATGGGCCTTGGCGGTTCGGCGGGAACGACGATCGGCACGGCGGGAGTGGCGGCGCGTTCGCCGGCCGCGTCCCAAGGGGACGCATCGCTCTGCACGCCACGGGGAACACGCGGCAGCGCGGCATCGTCGGTCGTCTGTCCGCAAACGACGGATGCCGAAAGTGCTGCGAAGACCACGCAGACGCAACTCACTCGGGGCATGGACCGCCGCGCGGCCGGAACGGAGATGGTTTGCCGATCGGCGGCTGACCGCTCGGTGAAGCGGCGACGGCCGTTTCGACCCGCTGTTCGCCGTGCCCACATGACGTGTCCAGCATGCCCTCGGGGATGAACGATGGACGCTACCGCCCGCGTCGCGCCGCGGGGGCCGGGTAGGCGATTCTACGATGGCCGCCCGAGCAGGTCGAACAACGTGGTCCGCCCGGAGCGGCCGATGGCGGCCGGCCGGACCGGCGTGCTGACGCGGGGCGGGTCCGTGGCCGCGGGGCCCACCGGGGCGGCGGAATTGCGGCCGTCGCCTCCGTTCACGGGACGGACCACTGTCCGTGGCAGGCCGATACGGCGAAAGCCGTCGCATGAGTTCATGAGTTCCGGTGCGCAAGCGCAGGGGCCGCCGGTGCCCCGATACCGCAGGGCGTGCGGTGCCGGCGTGAGACGGTGCCGCACGCGATCCGGTCGCTTTACGACGCCCCCAGTCCGGCCAGCCAGCTCGTCACCCAGATCAGCAGTCCCACCACGACCCAGGCCAGAGCGAATCCGATCAATCCCACCGCCGATGGTTTCGGAATCTCCAGCGCTTCCACGGGAATCAGCTTGCCCGTTTCCGGCGGCAGCGGGTTTTCGGGGAGAGTACAAGGCTCGCTGACTTTTTCACCCGGTCGCACGGGCGTGCGGAGCAACAGGAAGAACCGGTCGAGCTTCTCGCGTGACACGTTCCTGGTCAGCAGACTGACGACGATCCCCACCAGTGCACCGCTGCCGAGGTAAATCGCGATCTGCCAGGGGACGGACGTCTTGACGTTGACGAGCTGGTCACCGTCGCGGACGGCCACCATGATCCGGGGAACGTGCTCGTACAACCAGAATCGAACGGTCCGCGGCACGTGGTCGATGTTCTGCTGCAGCCAGGGGCTGTCGCCGAGCGCCGCCACGAACGCCAGCGGCTTGTGGGACTGGGTCAGGTACCAGGCCGTTGCGGTGGTCAGTGTCGAGGCCCACACACCGGCCGGGGTATAGCCCCGCCAGGTGATTCCGAACCAGAAGGCCAGCCCGATGAATGCCGGAATCGCCTGGATGTAGTTCGTCAGCGCCTGAATGACGTTCTCGAATTGCGTCATCAGCAACAGAGCCAGTGCGACGATCACCACTCCGGCGATCCGGCCCACCCACAGATAGTGTCGCTGGGATTTTCCCCGCACGAAAAAGCGGCGGTAGATGTTCTCCGTGAACAGCCCGGACGCCACGACCATCTGGGCATCGCAGGTGCTCATCACGGCGGCCAGCAAAGACGCCAGCAACAGACCGACCAGCCCCGGCGCGATGGTTGGCAGCACGTCGTGGGCCGCCAGTCCGAAAACCTGGTTGGCGAACGCGTCCATGGCCTGCGGATCCTCGAACAGGTGGCGCTGCTTCCCGGCGTCCAGATACGGCGTCCCCGGCGTCAGGTACACGATGACGCAGGCCAGGCCGGTGAATGCCCAGGCGATCGTGCAGATCCGTTTGATGAAGTTGCCGAACGTGAAACCGACGCGGCCTTCCAGTTCGGTCTTGCCCGCGCCGCAAACGCCCATGATGTGCGGCTGCACGACGATCCCAACCAGCCCGGTCAGGGAAAGCATGATGACGTAGAACAGGGTGATCGGTTCCTTTCCCATCCGGGCGGCGACGTCCGCGGTGAGCGTCAGGCTGGTCAGTTCTTCGCCGGAGCGGCCGGGCACCCCCTGGTGAATCGCGGCGAAACCATTCGGCGCACCGCTGACCTCCGCAGCGGCATTCAGCACGAACGGCAGCAGCAGGAACGAAAACACGATGGTCAGGATGCCCTGGACGAAGTCCGTCAGGATCGCCGCGCCCAGTCCCCCGGCGGCGCCGTACAGAACGAACATCACGGTCATCGCGGCCACCGCGTATTCCATTGGAAAGTACGGTTCACCGGTGGCCGGATTCGTTCCGCCTGCGAGTCCTTCGATCATTTCTCCGGCGCCGTACAGGCCGCCCGCGATGAACACGACCGACATCATCATTCCCAACACGGAGTACAACAGCGCCGTCGAACTGTCGTAGCGGGCTTCGAAGAAGTCGCTGGTGGTCAGCGCCCGCATCCGACGCAGCACAGGGGCGACGATCCAGTAGAACGGCGTGGACCACAGCCACAGGAACTGGTACCAGATCCCCGCGAGGCCGAACCGGAACGAACCGGCCGCCACGCTCACTGCCTGTTCGCTGCTGGTGCCCGCCCCGAAGGCGAAGAACATCATGAACAGCTTGCCGAACCGGCGGCCGCCCATGAAGAAGTCGGACATGTCCGACACCTTCTTCATCGACCACACGCCCAGTCCGACGATGCCCACGAAATACAGGCAGAGCACGAACCAGTCCGCCACGGACAAGCCCAGGTAGGCCGGTTCAGCCATCGGTTCGCCCCTCATTGTTGCGGTTCATGTCCCATCGCCGCCGGTTGCGTTGCGCCGTTGCCGCGTGCTTTGGACCATCGCTGCGATCCGCCGTGCGTTGCGAAAAGTGCGACGCCGCGGCGTCGATGCACGCGATCGGACGGGCCGTGAGGCCGCTTGTCCGTCCGCCGAACGGCAACTCGCCCTGCCATACGGTGCGTGATCCGTCTTCGGGTGGCCCCCGCCAGGGTTCGAAGGACGCCTGCGCCCTTCAGCGTCGCTTCGGCCGTTCCCGGCGTTGCGCGCCACCCCGTGGTGTGTCGAGCTCTCGTTCGGTGTGCGGGAATCGTTTGCGCCGGGACGAGTCGATCGGCCGGCCCGTCCGAGGACTCCACCACTGGGCAGCTCGGTCCGGATCGAAAGCTGGATTGGGCAGCGGCATTTCCGCGACCACGCGTTCTCTCCAGTCCTGCAGCCGGCCGCGCAATTGCCGGACCACTTGGGGGTACTGGTCGGCGAGGTTGTTCTGCTCACCGATGTCCTCGGTGATCCGGTACAGTTCCAGATCGCCGCTGCCGTCGAGAAACTCGATCAGCTTCCACTGGCGGGTCCGGACGCAGCTCGCGGGGCGGTCGTGGTGGTAGTGCGGGTAGTGCCAGAACAGTGCGTCGCGGGAAAGCCGTGCCTGCGGATTGGTCAGCACCGGCCGGAGGCTCACGCCGTCGATGGGCTGGTTGACCGGCAGTCGCGCTGCGGCATAGTCGGCGAACGTGGGATACAGGTCGTGCGTGACGGCGGGTTCGTGCGAAACCGCGCCCGCAGGGACGTGGTCGGGGAAAGTCACGATCAGCGGGACCCGGATACCGCCTTCGTACAGCGTGCCTTTCTCTCCGCGCAGGGGAGACAGGTCCGTCACCACGTCGTCGGCCTGCGGGTTGTAGTCGTACCGACGTCGCAGGCCGCCGTTGTCCGAGGTGAACACGACCATCGTCTGCCGGGTCAGGGCGTGCCGCTGAAGTGCCCGCACGATCCGACCGACCAGTTCATCGACGTGCTCGATCATCGCCGCGTACACCGGGTGACACACGAAGCGATCGGTTCGCGCGGCCTTGCGGCGGTACTTTTCGACTTTCGCCGACATCGCGCCCAGCGGAATGTGCACGGCGAACGGGGAGACCATCAGGAAAAACGGCCGATCCTTGTGTTCAGCGATGAACCGTTCGGCCAGCTCGGCCTCGAAGTCCGTCCGGTACTGTCCCGGCCGCGGCTTCAGGTCGCTTCGGTGCAGCACGCGGTACAGCCCGGGCAGGTGCGGACCGCTGATCACCGCAGAAAACAGGTAGCCCTGACGATCGGGTTGAAAACGGCGCGCCGCGCCCAGATGCCACTTGCCGATGTATCCAGTGGCGTAACCGGCCGTTTGAAGCATCTCGGCCACGGTCACGATGTGCAGCGGCAGCGCCGCACGTGGCCGCGGTGTGATCACCCGTTCGAAGGGACGCCAGTGGCCGGGAATGAAGTCCGAGATCCCGATCCGTGCCTGGTTCTGCCCGGACTGCAGTGCGCAACGGGTCGGCGAGCACACCGGACCGGAAGCATAGAAGTCGGTGAACCGGATCCCGTCGGCCGCCAGTTGGTCGATGTGCGGAGTTTCGACGAAGTCGTTGCCGTAACAGCCGACGTCCCGCCAGCCGAGATCGTCCACGAAGACCAGCACGAAATTCGGGGGCGGCGCGGTCGCCCGCTCGCGCCCCCGTTCGGCGTCGTCGGCACGACTCGGAGCGCCACCGCAGCAGACCACCACCGAAAACAGCGTGCAAGCCGCCATGTGGGCGGCGAACCGACCAAGCGAATCGCAGACCGAACGGTCTGGGGTTCGGGCATTTTCGCAGTCCGGCGGGGCGTCGGTGGTGCGCGACGGGGGATTGTCCGACATGGTGTCCCTCAGTGGTCTGGTTGGGAGAGTGCGGCCGGTTGGGTGTCCTGGTCGGCTTGCGTGGTCTGTCCGGCTGCGTCGTCCGCGTAGCGGGCGAGCACCGAGGCGCCGGCCCGCACCCGCGCGCCGACGGCCACCTCGAGGCGCAAGTCGGGCGTGTCGGGGAGAATCAGTTCGGTGCGCGAACCGAGCTTGATCATGCCCAGCCGTTCGCCGCGTTTCAAAATCTGGCCGGGGCGGACCCAGCAGACGATCCGTCGGGCGATGGCACCGGTGATCTGACGGACGATCATCGGCCGCCGGTGGGGGGAAAGGTCTTCCAGGAGTATCGAGAGGCTCTCGTTTTCCCGTGCCGATTCCGGCCGCAGCGCGTTGAGGCATTTGCCGGGTTTGTACTTCAGCCCGACGACGCGAGCGTCGGCGGGCGAGCGATTCAGGTGCACATTGAAAATCGACAGGAAAATGCCGATCGTCAGGGCGGGCCGCCCGACATACTCGTCGTCGATCCGCTCGATGCTGACGACCTTGCCGTCGGCCGGCGAGACGATCAGCCCGGGGCCGGCAGGGATCGTCCGGGGCGGATCACGGAAGAACCACACCACCAGAACCCCGCACACGGCGGCGGCCAGCGCCGACAGCCCGGCGGCGAACCGCCACGGTGACGGAGGCGGGGCCAATGCCAGCCATACGCCCAGCCCGAGCGCCGTTCCGAAGAAGATGATGCTCAGCACGACCAGTTCGGCCAGCCCCGCCCGTGCGAACGGCAACCGGTCACGATAGGCGAAGGGATCGTCCTCCGGTTCCCAGTAGTAGCCGCAGCGGTTGCGGACGTACTTCAGATCGCGCGGATCGACGATGTCGTGCGGACAGTCCGGGCAGCTCCCCTTGCGCTTTTCGGCCATGTGACGGACGTAGCCGGGGCGCAGGCGTCGCAGATACCACCGGCGAAGGCGTCCCCAGGCGAGTTCCAGACGCATGACGACTCCGCCGCCGGGCTGGATCGTCTGCAGTTCGTCGGGCAGAGGCAACGTCGGCCGAGGGGAAACGTCGGCGGACGCTTCGTTCGCGGCCTGCACGGCTGCCCCGCCGTCGGTTTCCGGTGCATTCATCGGTGACCTCGCATGGTGAACTCGTTCCCGGTGAAACGCACGCAGACGCCGCCTGCCGCCGAACTCACCGCACGGAAGGCTTTGTCGATGCCGCGAGTCATGGATGCGGATGCCGGCGTGCCGCAGGGCCGGCCGGGGGGCGGTGTGTCCAGCCCCACGGAGCTCCGTCGCCATCGGTTCGTTCGGGCTCGCGGCGGAAGCCGGCGGGTCGGCAGCGGCGCTAACGCTTCAGCGGCAGCGCCACCACCCGGCTTTCGGTGCGAAAGATCAGCCGACCGTCGATGACGGCCGGTGTCGCCTTGGTGCCCTCCGGCAGCTCGCTGCGGCCGAGTTCACGGAACGTGTCGCTCGCCGCCAGAACGACCACATGGCCATCCACGTCCGGGCAATAGATCGCCCCGCCCACACAGATCGGGGAGGAGAAGTATGTCCCGCCGATCCGCTTTTGCCAAATCGGGCGGCCCGTCTCCAGATCACTCCAGACGGCGATGCCGATGTCCAGCAACTGGAACAGCCGGTTTTCTCCGACGATCAGCGGCGTGGGCACGTGCGGTCCCTTGCGCGAATGATAGAGCACTTCGGCGGCCACGCCGTCGCTCTGCCTGCGTGTGCGTATCGCCACCAGTTGCTTGGCGCCGGCCACGGCGCCGCTGGTCGCCACCACGATGCTTCCCGCCGTCACGGGCGAGCCGACCGCCCGTTGCGGATCACGCCCGAACACGTCCACATGCCAGTTGATCGCTCCGGAGAACGGGTCGACTCCGATGATCCCCTCGAAGGAATGCACGAATACGATTTCGGCGGGCCGATCACCGGGCCGATAGACGCAGGGCGTCGCGTAACAGGCACGCTTGCCTTCGCGGGGAATCCGCCATCGCTGCTCTCCGGTGCGGCGGTCGAACGCCGCCAGGAAACTTCCCGGCCCATGGTCATTGGCGACGATGACCAGATCCTGATAGACGATCGGCGACGTGCCGCTGCCCTGCCCATGGTTGTACGGTCCGAGATCCGCTCGCCACAGCCGTTTGCCCTGGTGGTCATAGGCCGTCAGGCTGGACCCGTCACGGTCCTGCTGCAAAAAGTACACGGCATCCGCATCGCAGGCCGGAGTGTTGGACGCATAGCTGTTGTTCTTGTGCTTCTTTTTCGGCGTAAACGGATGCTCCACGCTCCAGCGGACCGACCCGTTCCGTGACGACAGAGCGATCAGAAAACGCCGTCCCCGTTCCGCGTCTGCGGCGGTCACATAGACTGTGCCGTTGCCGCCCACCGGCGAGGAATGCCCGGCGCCGGGGAGCGTCGCGTTCCAGAGATAGTCGGAGTCGGACCACTTCGCCGGTGCCCGTCCTTCGGCGACGCCCGAACCGTTCGGTCCGCGGAACCGGTTCCAGACCGGACGATCGGAACCATGAACGGGCGCTGCGACGGCAACGCACAGCGAC
>RFHO01000208.1 GCA_003696385.1 Planctomycetota bacterium
CCTTCGCAGATCAGCAGCCGCACATTGCGATGCCACTTCGGCACGCTGGTCAGCAGTTCGAACGCCTCTTCCACGAACGACGGCGCGATGATCGCCTCCACGAACCGACCGGGTTCGCACAGCCGTTCCGCGGTCTGTCGATCGACCGGCCGATTGAAACCGATGATCGACCCGAAGGCACTGACCGGATCACCCGCATATGCCCGGTCGAAGGCTTCCGCCAACGTCTCGGCCATGGCGCATCCGCAGGGATTGTTGTGCTTGACGATCGCCGCGGCCGGCTGCTGGAACTCGCGGACCAGGAGAAACGCAGCATCCAGATCCAGCAGGTTGTTGTAGGAAAGTTCCTTCCCGTGCAACTGCTTTGCCGCCGCCAGCGATGCCGCCGGAGCGTCCGGCTCGACATACCACGCCGCTGGTTGGTGCGGGTTTTCGCCATATCGCAGGATCTGTCGACGCTCCCAGCGCGTCTTCCACTCGCCGGGAAACGCCTCCGCTTCGGACGGCGCCCGGGACTCGTCGGAGGCGGCCGCACCGGCCACCTCCGTTCGCGTTCCGTTCCCGGCATCGCCGTCGGTGCCACTCTCTTCGACCTGTTCGGCGATCGACCGCAGGTACGTCGCGATTGCGCTGTCGTAGCGGCTGGTCAATTCGAACGCGGCGATCGCGAGCCTTCGCCGGAACGCCGCATCGAAACGTCCCTCGTCGATCGCCCGCAACACGCCGTCGTATTGTGCGGGACTGGTCACGATCGCCACGAACTGGTGGTTCTTTGCCGCAGATCGGACCATGCTGGGCCCGCCGATGTCGATCTGCTCGATCGCCTCGTCCACCGTCACGCCCGAACGGGCCACCGTCTGTTCGAACGGATAGAGATTGCAGACGACGATGTCGATCGGATCGATCCCGTGCGCACGCATCGCAGCAAGGTGCTCGGGCACGTCCCTTCGGGCGAGGATGCCACCGTGGACCTTCGGATGCAAGGTCTTCACGCGACCGTCCATCATCTCGGGGAACCCGGTGTACTGCGACACCTCCATCACGGGAACGTCCGCGGCCACGAGCGTGCGGTACGTGCCGCCGGTCGACAACAACGCATAGCCACGTTCGACCAACCCGCGGGCGAACTCGACGATTCCCGTCTTGTCGCTCACGCTCAACAACGCTCGCCTGGTGAACTCCGTCATCGGCTGCGTTCTCCGTAAAAACAGTGAAGCATCCGGCAGTCCTTCGGCGCTTCCCGGCGGTGCTCATGCCGCGCCGCAGAAGCGAATCGCCGACCACGATTGGCGGCCACTGCGAAACTCATTGGCCGCGGCCGTCCATTGGACACCGCAGTTCGCCGCCGCGCGATCGGCCGGACTGCGCGTCGACCGTCGAACGGACGGCGTCGGTCACGCCTTGCGGATCTTTTCGCGTCCGACGCGGACATTGCGCGTCGCGTTGCGCGTGTCGAGGATCAGCGGGGCATGCCGGACGATGAACTCGTAGTCATAAGCCGAATGATCCGTCGCGATCAGCACGCAGTCCTGCGCCCGGAGGAACTCCGGTGTGAGTTCCTGGCTTTCCATCGGCGGAAGTTGATGGCGGCGCATCCGCGGCATTCTGGGGATGTGCGGGTCGTTGTAGGTGACGATGGCGCCGTGCTTCAGCAACAGTTCGATCAGCACGGCCGCCGGGCTTTCCCGCGGATCGTCGACATCCTTCTTGTAGGCCAGTCCCAACACGCAGATGCGGCTGCCCTTCAGCGGTTTGGCCCGTTCGTTGAGGAATTCCATCAACCGCAGGATCACATACTCGGGCATCCGCGAATTGACTTCGCCGGCCAACTCGATGAACCGCGTGTTCAAGCCCTGTTTGCGGGCCAGCCAGGTCAAATAGAACGGGTCGATGGGGATGCAGTGACCGCCCAGTCCTGGACCGGGATAAAACGCCTGGAACCCGAACGGTTTCGTCTTGGCCGCTTCGATCACCTCCCACACGTCGATCCCCATGCGGTCGAACAACACTTTCAGTTCGTTGACCAGGGCGATGTTCACGGCCCGATACGTGTTCTCCAGGATCTTGCAGGCCTCGGCGACCTCGGCACTGGAGACCGGCACCACGGTCACGATGGCCTGCTCGTACAAAGCCGCGGCCAAGTCACGACTGCGCTCGTCGATACCGCCGACCACCTTGGGAATCCGGGCCGCCGAGAAGTGCGGGTTGCCCGGATCCTCCCGCTCGGGACTGTAGGCCAGAAAGAAATCCGACCCGCACTGCAGACCGCTTTGCGCCAGGATCGGCAGCACGACGTCCCGAGTCGTCGTCGGATAGGTCGTGCTCTCCAGCACGACCAGCTGCCCGGGCCGCAATGCGGCGGCGATGGCCCGCGCGGTCCCCTCGACGAACTGCAGATCCGGGTCACGGCTTTCGGTCAACGGTGTCGGCACACAGATCAACAGGCAATCGGCCTCGGACAGTCGGTTCATGTCCGCTGTGGCGTCGAATCGACCGGCATCGAGCCACGAACGCACCTTTTCGGACGCGACGTGCTTGATGTAGCTGCGTCCCGCATTCAGCGCCTCGACCTTCTGCGGATCGACGTCGAAACCGATCGTCCGAAACCCCGCATCGACGAACGCCGAGATCAGCGGCAGGCCGACATAGCCCAGCCCGATCACGCCCACCCGGGCGGTCTTTTCACGGATGGCCTGTTCCAATGCGTTCGCCATGCGTCCTCCTTCGCCCCGCCGACGCCGTCCCAGCCGGCGCACGGCCCAAACCTGCGCACTTCCGTTGCTCCGCGAAATGGACCCGCTGCGTCCCGAGACGCCATCGGACGCAGCCCACCTTGCGTGGCGACCCTCGGCCACGGCTGTGCCCGACCGCGTGCCGTCGCCGACGATTCAGGCAATGTGTGCGCCCCGCGTCTCCACGTACACGGCATACAGCGATTGGCTGGCCGTCATGAACAGTCGGTTGCGTTTCCGCCCGCCGAAACACACGTTCGAACAGATTTCCGGCAACCGGATGATCCCGATGCGGTCGCCGTCGGGCGCGAACACGTGCACGCCATTGTAGCCCGGCCCGACCCAGCCGGCGCTCGCCCAGATATTGCCATCCACGTCCGCGCGAATGCCGTCGGCCAGACCGGCCTGGCCTTCGTACTCCATCGATGCGAATTCACGGCCGTTCGCCAGCCGCTTGCCGTCGTCGACGATGTCCCAGACCTTGATGTGCTTGGGAGCGTCCGGGTAGTGCGTCGAACCGGTCTCGGCCACGTACAGCTTCTTGTAGTCCGGCGAAAAGCACAGGCCGTTCGGTTTGTAGATTTCGTCGGTCAGCTTGGTCATCTTCCCGGTCTTGCCGTCGATCCGGTAGATCGCTTCCTTCTGGTAGGGCTGCGGCGAGTCCGTGTTCGCCTTGTGTCCCTCATAGTTCATCAGGCTGCCATAGCCGGGGTCCGTGAACCAGATCGACTGGTCCGGATGCACGACCGCGTCGTTGGGGGCATTCAGCGGCTTCCCCTGCCAGCTGTCCGCCAGCACGGTCACCGAGCCGTCGTATTCGTAGCGGACCACCCGTCGCGTACCGTGCTCACAGGAAATCTGCCGACCCTGGTAGTCGAACGTGTTGCCGTTGCTGTTGTTGGAAGGATGCCGGAACGTCGAGACGTGCCCGTCTTCTTCGAGCCAACGAAGCTGGACGTTGTTCGGAATGTCACTCCAGACCAGGTACCGCCCGACACCGTTCCAGGCAGGCCCTTCCGCCCAGAGCATGTTCGGGTCATAGTACAGCCGCTGGATGGGCGTGTTGCCGATCCGGTACTTCTTGAACCGCGGATCGAGAATCACGATGTCCGGATCCGGGTACCCGGCGGGCTGTCCCGTTCCGAAGTCGCGAGCCAGGGCCCGCCCGGCCGCGGTGCTCAACGCGGCTGCCAGCAGCGACCGCCGGGTCAGACGCGCCGACCCCGTCCCGTTCCGGGGCGTCTGGTCCGCGGCAACCGGCTCCGGGCCGCAAACATCGTGGTCGAGATCGCCGCAGCGGGCCGTGTCCTTCATGGTCGTCTCCTTTCCGGATCGTCGGATCACCGTAGCCGTGACGCAGCCGCGCGGCCATCGAAGCGGAACTGCCGCGGCGGCGAAACACCTGCGGGATGCGGGCCGTCGACACGCCGACGCATGGATCGTCGTGCTGGGAGCTTTGTCCGGGCGATAGCGGACCCGAACCGGGCGCCGGAGAATACTTTTCGCCGACATCACAGGCAACGATCGCAGCGGCGTCACCGGAGGGGCGCAGGTACGCTGCCGCGGAACCCGCTGGTCCGGTACAGTGGCCTCGGGACCGCGGCGAAACGTCCGCCCCCCGTCGGCTCCGTGGCCCGGAGCCCGATGCCGCGACGGTACCGCCGTCTGACTCACCGTCCGTCCACAAAACCTTCCTGCCATCCATGACCGACACGCACCTGCCGGATGTCCGAATTCCCGCCTTCGAGGACCTGCGGCTGCCGCTTCCTTCCGCGCAGCGGCTGTACACGGCGCTGGCGCAGTTCCTTTCGCCACACAAACGGGAACTGTTCGAACGGAACGTGGCCTTCCGGACACGCCACCTGACCGTCGTCCTGGAGGACATCTATCAATCCCACAACGCCAGTGCGTGCCTGCGGAGCTGCGACTGCTTCGGAATCCAGGACGTACACATCGTGGAGCAGCGCTATGCGTTTCGCCCGAACCGGGACATTGCCCTCGGGGCGACAAAATGGCTCACGCTGCATCGCTACCGAGGGCGGGCGTCCGACGCACCGGACCTCACGCACGCCGGAAGCGCCGCACCGGCGTTTTCCATTTGCCAGGAACCGGACGCCCCCCGTCCCGCAGATCCGCGCGCCACACGTGCCGGCGACGGCCTTCCCCGTCCCGCCGACGCGACGCGGCAATGTTTCCAGGAACTGAGGAAAGCGGGCTATCGCATCGTCGTCACCGCACCGAGGGCCGACGCGGTGCCGCTGGAGGAATACGATATCCGCAGCAAGACGGCTCTGGTTTTCGGAACGGAGTTGGAAGGCGCGACCGAGTTCGCTCTGCAAGCCGCCGACCAGCGGCTGACGATCCCGATGTTCGGCTTCACCGAAAGCTTCAACATCTCGGTCGCCGTCGCCATTTGCCTGCACCACCTTGTCTGGAAACTGCATCACAGCGACGTGTCCTGGCGGCTGTCGCCCGAAGAACAGGTGGCCGTACGGTTGCAGTGGGCCTACAGCGTCCTGCGCAAGCGATGGCGGCCGCTGGTCGAACGCGCGTTGCGGGAAATCGGCAAGCGGCCCGCTTCGTCACCGTAGGCTCGACACCTGCCGACTCGAAAGATCCGCGCATGCCCGAAGAACGCTTTCAGTTGGTCAGCGATTTCGAACCCGCCGGCGATCAGCCGAAAGCCATCGAGGCTCTCGTCCGCGGTCTGCGCGAAGGCGTCCGCAATCAGGTCCTGCTGGGCGTGACCGGCTCGGGCAAAACCTTCACGATGGCCAACGTCATCGCCGCAGTGAACCGCCCGACACTGGTGCTGTCGCACAACAAGACGCTGGCCGCGCAGTTGTATGCGGAGTTCCGCGAATTCTTCCCGCACAACGCCGTGACGTATTTCGTCAGCTACTACGACTACTACCAGCCCGAGGCCTACATCCCGCAGCGGGACATCTATATCGAAAAGGATGCCTCGATCAACGAAGAGATCGACCGGTTGCGCCTGCAGGCCACCAGCGCGCTGGTCAGCCGTCGCGACGTGATCGTCGTGGCCAGCGTCAGTTGTATCTACGGCCTGGGTTCCCCCAAGGACTACCTGGAGATGATGGTCCATCTGCGGGTCGGCGAAGAACTCGACCGCGACGAACTGCTGATGAAGCTGGTCGATATTCAGTACGAACGCAACGACATCCAGCTCGCCCCCGGCAAGTTCCGTGTCCGCGGCGACGTGGTCGAAGTGTTCCCCGGGTACGAAGAGTTCGCCTACCGCATCGAGTTTTGGGGCGACGAAATCGAAACCCTGACGGCCATCGACCCGCTCACTGGATCCACGTTGAACACCGAATCCGAAGTCTACATCTATCCCGCCAAACACTTCGTCCTGCCGCAATCGCGGATCGACGCGGCACTGGTCGAGATCGAACGGGAACTCGACGAGCGGCTGGAAGTCTTCCGCAAACAGGGCAAGCTGCTCGAAGCCCAGCGGCTCGCCGCCCGAACCCGGTACGACATGGAGCTGCTGCGCGAGACGGGCTATTGCCCGGGCATCGAGAACTACTCCCGCGCCCTGGCCGGACGCAAACCCGGAACGCCGCCGGACACCCTGCTGGACTTCTTCCCCGACGACTTTCTGATGATCGTCGACGAGTCGCACGTCACGGTACCGCAGCTTCGGGCGATGTACGCCGGCGACCGCTCGCGCAAACAGACCCTGGTCGAGCACGGCTTCCGCCTCCCGATGGCGCTGGACAACCGCCCGCTGACATTCGACGAATGGAACGCCCGCCGCGGCCAGACGATCTTCGTGTCCGCCACCCCCGGCGACTGGGAAATCGAACAGGCTCAGGGCGAAATCGTCCAACAGATCATCCGCCCCACGGGACTGCTGGATCCGGTCGTCCACGTCCGACCGGCCCGCGGACAGGTGCCCGACCTGGTGCGGGAAATCCGCGCCCGCGCCGAACGCAACGAACGAACCCTGGTGACCACGCTCACCAAGCGGCTGGCCGAAGATCTGACCGACTATCTGCAGCGCGAAGGCGTCCGCGTGCAATGGCTGCACTCGGAACTGGACGCCATCGAACGCGTCACGATCCTCCGGGAACTGCGGGAAAAGAAATACGACGCCATCGTCGGCGTGAACCTCCTCCGCGAAGGACTCGACCTGCCCGAAGTCTCGCTGGTCGCCATCCTCGACGCCGACAAGGAAGGATTCCTGCGCAGCGAAACCAGCCTGATCCAGACCATCGGCCGCGCCGCCCGCAACGTCAATGCCGAAGTGATCCTCTATGCGGATTCGGTTACCGACAGCATGCAACGGGCGATCGACGAAACGCGACGGCGACGGCGGCTGCAACTGGAGTACAACCGCCAGCACGGGATCACTCCGGAAACGATCCGCAAGGCGATCCGCCGGGGCATTGAAGAGGAGATCGCCGCGCGCAAGATCACCCAACGCGCCGCCGGTGTTGCTTCCGAAGAACAGTTCGTCACCCAGGAGTTCCTGAACGAACTGAAGGCCGAAATGCTGAAAGCCGCCGAAGCGCTGGAATTCGAACGCGCCGCCGAACTGCGCGATCGCATCCGGGAACTGCAGCAGCAGCTCGGAACGGCCGCCGTTCTCGAACCGGAATACGCGGCCGTACGGTCACCGCAAAAGGCCCGCGGACGGAAGAGACGACGCGGACGCGTGCCGCGGCCGAAGAAACCTTGAAACCGCACTCCGGCCCGCCCGGTCTGCGCCCCGCCGTCCGGGGCACGCGATCGTCGCCACTCTCCGGCACGGCCACCCGGCGCCCGAGGCGACCGCTCCCGACGCAATTTCCCGCCGGCTCCGCCGTTCCGCTCATTCGACCAGCCGCGCACCGGGACTCTGGATGATCTCCGTGAAGATATCGATCAATGTCTGCTCGTATTCGGCCGGGTTGCCCGATCCCCGTGGGCTCTGCCCGTTCTCGGCCGTCTTGGCAAAGCGGGCCATGCGGTCCATGAAGTCGTAGTCGGCCCCCAGCCCCATGCCGACCGGGAACAGCACGCCGTTTTCTCCCTGGAACATGGCGGCCTGACGCAGCGCGGCGTTGTACCACACATACGCCGGATCGTAGTAATCGGCGTTGGGATTCTGAGTGATGTAGTCATTGATTTCGCTGGTCGGCGACTGCCATGCATTGGGCACGCCGTCGCTGAGCACGACCATCACCTTCGAGGTGAACGACCGCGCCTGGCCGCCTTCGGAGATCGGCTTGAGGATCTCGCGGGCCTTGATGATTCCCGCCTCCGTGGCGGTCGACGTTCCGATGTCCGACACCGCCTGCATCGTCGTGCAGGCCTGCATCGCCGACTTGAAATCGGCCGTCAGCGGGACCAGCACTTCCGGCTGGTGGTATGCATCCAGAGCATCGAACGTCACCACACCCACCCAGTCGCTGACGTTCGGAGACAGCCCCTTGTTCTGCTCCTTGACCACATTGATCGCGGCGATCAACGCCCGCCGCACTGCGTGCATCGGCTGGCTTCGCGGAGGAAACGAAAACGTGCCTCCCGCCGTCATCTCCGAATGGTACGGCACAAAGGGACTCAACTTCGACAAAGGCGTCTTCGTCCCCACGCCGGGGTCGGCGTTGACCGAGTTGCTGGCGTCCGGACTGCGATCGCGGCCCCAGTCCATCATGAACTGCACGTAGGTGATGTACCCGATCACGTTGCGATAGGCCTTCGGCAATGAACTGGACGCCGACGGAAACGTGTACTTGTTGGGATTGTTGAACTTGTAGATTCGGTCGCTGTCCTGCTGCGGCGGCAGGGTCACTTTCTTCGTCGATCCGTTCCGCGGCACACCCGGCATGCTGCTCCCGCCGCCGTTTCCGCC
>RFHO01000209.1 GCA_003696385.1 Planctomycetota bacterium
GCCGGAGCGCATCCACGAATGGATGCCCCGCCTGGCCGCCGAGGGTGTGGTGGGCGCGGACGCCATCTTCGCCTGCCTGGGGCCCGCCCTGGAGATCTTCTCCCGCTATGGCCGGGTGGAGAAGGTCAGCGGCGAGGTGGTCACCCTGCGGGAGTACCTGGAACACGTCTGGGCCGCGGTCTCCCGGGAGGCCCTCTCCATGATCTTCGACGACCCGGACACCGCCGGCCTGGAGGAGGACGCCCGCCTGACGGCCATCTGGCTGTGGACGCTGTCCACGGCCGAAGACGCCGACCGAGCGAACGGAGGAGCGAGTGAGCCCGCCGGCACCGCCGGTTTCGCCCTCGAATTCGACGCCGCCCGCAAGATCGCCCAGGGACTCGGTGTCCACCTGCAGGACCTCGACGGCCGGATCCTCACGATCCAGGGCAATACGGCCCGCCTGCTGCCCGTCGCCCAGCGGGCCGAAACGCTGATCGGACCCGGCGTTCACACCTCCGGCTTCCGCGAGCGCCCCGCCGGGCTGTTCGACCACACGCCCGCCACACCGACTCGGCCCGGTGCCACCGGCCGCCCGCCCGCGCCCGGAGAAACCACGCTGGACCGCGTCCATCAGGCCATGATCCTGTTCTCCCTGGGGCAGACCCGGACGCTCGACCAGTTCCTCGAGCGTCACGCGGACACACGCTTCCGTAAGCTCGCTCAGGCGCTTTCGGCACTGTATCCTGCACGCACCGCGGAAAAACGCTGGATCGACGGCGTCCTGGCACGCGTTCGGCGAATATTAGATTGACAGGAGATGCGCCGTGTCCGACGCACTCACCGCTGTCCAGCTTTTCATGTTCCTCGCGGTCGACACGTGGCAGAACCTTTGCGCCGCGCACGAATTGAAAATCTCTTACGGCGAAGAAACCATCACAAACTCGTGTCTGCTGGAAATGAAACGGGCACGCCTGCGCACGGTGGTCGTTCGACAGTTCACAAAGCATGAGGAGGCAAGTTGGGGCGCCGACTGGGAATGGTGGATTCGCGTCACCCGAGGAGGGTGGGTTCGGTATGCCGTCCAAGCCAAAAAGATCGCCGTTCCGACAGCCAGGTATCCCACGCTGCGCCACAAGGTCAAGGACAGCAAATGTCCGGGATACCAGATCGATCGACTTGATTGGTTCGCCAATGCATGTCGTCCCCGTGCCGTTCCTGCGTACTGCTTTTACAACTATGTTGACATACACAATCTCAAAGCGCGTGATGTGAGTCTATTGCAGCATCGGCTCCGCTCAGCTCCATTGCTGGGCCTCTGTCCGCCAGCGCAACATCACCCCGAGCGTCTGCTGGGATGTACGGTGGCGCACCTCGAATTCGTGAAGACATTCCATGCTCGCGGCAGGCCGAAGGACTTTCTGTCGATCCATCTACCGGCACTGTATCAGGGAGATGTGCTGCCCTGGCACGAATTGCTGCTCGGTTTACCGCGCTCGCTAGTCGCCCCTGGCCCCGGTCAGCCGGATCAACCATACATTGTTCCCGCCATCCCTAGAGCCATTGCGGACTTCGCATTAGGAAGGACTGACAGAGTTCCGCTGGAACTCTACCCCCGCGGCGGCCCAGACGGCCCCGCAAGTGGCGCAGCGGAAGCAGCGGATGTCTTCCTACCAAAAAGGTTGGCCATTTTGGAGATGAGCAACCTGGAGGAGAAATTGAACGTTGGGGACCGGAATCAGTGATGCACACAAGCTGGCACAAGCTCGTCACGCCGCGCGAGGATCTGCGCACGGGCCGCCCACTGGACGCCTCGGAATTCGCCGTGCATCTGGACCGCGTGCGGACCGGGCAGGCGCCCGAGGTGTATCGCGACCCGGCGCAGTTCTTCGAACGCACCTATCTGACGGAACACCTGGCCGACTTCGCCGCCGAAGTGCTCCGCCGACTGAGCGGCGTCCACGTGGCCACGTCCGCCGTGTTCCACCTGACCACGCCCTTCGGCGGCGGCAAGACCCACGCCCTGACGCTGCTGTATCACCTGGCCCGCGGCGGCCCCGGGGCACTCCAGTGGCACGGCGTGCCCGAACTCTTGCAGCGGGCCAACCTGGCGCGGCCCCCGCAAGCCGACGTGGCCGTGTTCGTGGGAACCGAATTCGATTCGATCACCGGACGTGGCGGCGGCGACGGCACGCCCCTGCGCAGAACCCCCTGGGGCGAAATCGCCTGGCAGCTCCGCGGCGAAGCCGGCTTCCGCCTGGTCGCCGAACACGATCGCCAGGGCACGGCGCCGGGTAACGACGTGCTCGAGAGGCTCATCCCCGGCGATCGCCCGACGCTGTTGCTGATGGACGAGCTGCTCAACTACGTCAGCCGCTACCGCAAGCAGGGGCTGGCGCAGCAACTGTACAACTTCATCCACGCGCTGGTCCGCTGGGCGCCCGGAAAGGACAACGTGGTGGTCGTCGTGGCACTGCCCGCCTCCACGCTCGAAATGAATGAAGAGGACGAGGCGGATTACGAACGTTACAAGAAGGTCCTGGACGCCGTGGGCAAGGCGGTCACGCTCAGCGGCGAAGCGGACACCGCCGAAATCATCCGCCGCCGCCTGTTCGAATGGTCCGGACTGCCCGAGGCCGCCGCTTCCACCATCGACGCGTACAAACGGTGGTTCCTCCAGCACCGCCAGCAACTGCCGACGTGGTTCCCCGTGGATACCGCCGAACGGACGCTGGCCAAGTGCTATCCCTTCCATCCGTCGCTGCTGTCGGTGTTCGAACGGAAATGGCAGAGTCTGCCCCATTTCCAACGCACGCGCGGCGTGCTGCGAATGCTCGCCCTGTGGATCGCCCACGGATACCGCACCGGCTGGGAACGCGACGGCGGCGAACCGTTGATCGGACTGGGCACCGCTCCGCTGGATGAATCGATTTTCCGCGACGCCGTGATCGAACAGTTGGGCGAAGACCGCCTGCGGGCCGTCGTGGAAGCCGACATCATCGGCCGGGACGATTCGCACGCGCTCCGCCTGGACGACCAGGCGGCCGACAGCGTGCGAGAACGACACCTGCACCGCAAGGTCGCCACCGCCGTGTTCTTCGAATCCAACGGCGGCCAACTGCACACCGCCGCCACTCTTCCGGAAGTCCGCCTGGCCGTCGGCGAGCCGGACCTGGAAATCGGTCTGGTCGAACAGTGCCTGGAGAACCTCGTCGAGAACTGCTACTACCTGACCGCCCAGGGCCAACGTTACCGCTTCAGCATCCGCCCGAACCTGAACAAGCTGCTGGCCGACCGCCAGGCCTCCATCCGCGACGAAGACGTGCGCGCCCGCTGCCGCACGGTCGTGCAGCAGGCCTTCGGCAGGACGGCCTCCACCAGGGACGTCGAGCGTGTGCCGTTCCCCGAACGGACCACGGACGTCCCGGACACGCCGGTCCTCAAGCTCGTCGTCCTCCCGCCCGAGATGACCGCCCGTGACGGCGAAACCACCGAATGGATCGAACGCCTGCTGCGCGAACACGGCAGTTCGGCCCGCAC
>RFHO01000210.1 GCA_003696385.1 Planctomycetota bacterium
GCGAAGCCGTGTTCGTATTTCCCCTGGATGTTTATCCACAACCGAAAGCCGCCAGGCCCAGACGACGATCGCGGCGGGTGCGACGACGACCGCTCGTAGTGGCCGCGACGAGTCCGACAGAAGCGGCGAGTGACGCGGCAGGGACGTCGCCGGCGCAAACTCCCGGCGCCGACGAAACGTCCGTCACCGCGGATCGGACCGATGCCCCTGCCGCGTCATCCGCAAGCCCACGGGTCCGTTGGCGGTTCCATTGGTACTACCTCAACCCGCTGTGGCTGGCCCGCGCCGGCTTGCGCGTCGTCGTGCGTGCCGCAAGGAGCGGATTGTGGCGGCTGGCCGGAGGCGTCCGCGACCTGTTGCGTCGGGCGCTCCGCGCGGTGGCCAGGCAACTGACACCGTTGCGTGTGATATTCGCGGCCATCGTTCTGTTGATCGCACTGACAGCCCACTTTCGCATGCGGCAGGTGGCACGGGAGAAAGCCGCGATCGCATTCCGCGACGCCGCCGCAAGCGGCATGCAGAGTTTTGCTGCAGGCGACTTTTTCACCGCGGCCCAGCAGTTGGAGACAGCCGTGGAGGCTCTGGCGTTGATCGACGTCGAAGGCGCCCGGGCCCAGGAGATTCGCATTGCGGCACGCGAAGCCGCCGCCGCCGCCGATCTGCTCGACGCCACCCTGGACGATGTGATCCGGGAAGCGGAACGCCATCGCCGGCGGGGACGTCTGGAGGAGTGGCAGGAGTATTTCCGCGTCAACTTCGCCGGCCAGTGGCTGGTTTTCGAAACAGCGGTCGAGCGGTACGTCGCAGAGGACGGAAGCGTTCACTACCGTGTGGCTCCGTTCTACACCGAACAGGGCACCCGCGTCGAGCTGGATGTCGATCTGCCGATCTTCTCCCCCTTGTGGGATCACGACACGCAGCCCCGGCCGGTCGCCACGGACGACAAGCAGGCCGCAGACTCGGTTGCATCGAGTGCGAACGACGCCACAACAGACGTCATTTTCGCCGTGCAATTGTCGAGCTGCACGTGGGAGGCCGACGGCAGCTGGCACGTTCGCTTCAACCTCGGCACCGCGTGCCTGTGGGCGCATCTGGACGCTTACCGACGGCTGCTCGGCCTGCCGGAATCCGACCGGCGATCCTTGGAACCGTTCGCCACCGAGCTGAAACGCGTGGAACGAATTCTGAAGCGGCAGGCATCGGTTCTGGGAATTACACCGAAGAACGAGGCCGCACCATGAGACTGCGTCACCGTTGGTCGATCGCAATTCCGGCAATCGTGACACTGTGGCTGACCGCGAGCGCCGCTCCTGCGGCCTTGCCCCGCCGCCCCGAATCGATCCAGTCGTTCCTGCAGCGGTTGCCCACGATCAAAGTGGACAAGGATGGTGTGCGGATCCGTGTCGAAGGACGTTTCGAACGGTCCGCCACCGTCGGAAACGGCCATGCGATCAAGCTGAAGAAGTGCGACGTTCGATTCTTCTCCAAGCGTGCGTTGCCCACACTCCGCAATGGAGCGGACGTGATTCAGGTGACGGGGCAATTGTTCCGCAACGAGCTTGGACAGCCGGTCGTTCTGGTGACGGCCGTCGAAACACTGCCGAGCGACTTGAACTGGGTCCGCCGTGTACGCAGCCAGTGGAAAACGGAGACCGTTGAAGACCTGGTGGAACTGGCCACCTGGGCCCGCAAACGGGCCGCGTTCTACGAGGACCCGGAACTGGCGCGTGAAGCCGATTCTCTGTTCTTTGAAGCCATCGACCGGCAGCGCAAGGGCCTGCAACCCGATGACTTCGCCGGGCGTTTCGTGCTCGCCGAGCAGGCCCGCCGGTACGGCCTTCCGCCGGTCCTGCAGTGGGAATTGCTGCACGAGGGCTTTGTCATTCGTGCTCGCAGTCTGATCATGTCCAAAGCCACGGCGAAAGAACTTCAGGACCTGGCCACTGACATCGCCCGGGAACTACCGGGCGCGGAAGACTCCGTTTCGCTCGACGCCTGGAAAGAACGTGCAGCGTATTGGGCAAAACCATTGGCGGTCTACCAGTCGGCGGACGAAGGACGTCGTCGCACGCTGCACCGGTTGCTGTACGGACAGGTGATGCTGGCGGCAATCGAAGCACGCTTCCCGACCGACGGAAGCCGCGGCTTGGAGGCAGCTCAGGAAATCCAGCGGGCCCTGCCCGAGGCGGTCGACGAAGCGGAACGACAACGGCTGGCCGCCATGCAGTTCCGCTTCGACCATCTGGCCGAAGCCGACCGCAAACAGATGCTCGAACTGGCCGAAATGTACCGCGTGCGGAATCAACATCAGAAAAGCCGCGACGTAATCCGCACATGGCTGACGAAGCGGGAAGAACGGTTGCGTCCGCTGGGTGGTGCGGGTCTGGTGCGTCTGGCCCGTGACGTCTGGGAAACCACCCAGGACCGCTTCCGAACGGAACGGCTGCTCCGGGAGGCTGTTCCGCTGCTGAAGAACGCCGACCCGTCAAGCATCGAAATGCAGGATCTGCGCAATCTGTTCGGGCAGCTTGGATACGTGCAGCGCGACGGTCGATGGGTTCGTGCCGACGGCGCAGCCGCGCGCCCGTCACAGCCAGAGGAAAACGCACTGATCCGTCGGGGCATGCCCGCCGCGGAAGTACTTCGCAAGCTCGGACAGCCCACGCGGCGCACGCGGATCGTGGCCAGGAAGCGGATCGTGGAACTGTGGCTCTACCCCACCGTCGGACTCGCCGTACGACTCGTGCGGGACACGGGCCAGCCCAACGCAGTCGTTGATGGTTTTCACCAGCTTCGCAGCCGCTGACGGCCGCTCGGCGTGCCGCTCCGGCGGCCCCCTGATGCACGGGACGACGGCGGTCGCTTTGTGACGGCACGGCCGTCCGAGCGGCTTCCGGCTGCGCGAACGGTACGCCCCGATCGCGTCCCCCGTCGCGGGCCGACCACGGAACCGAACGCATGGCATCGATCGATTTCGTCTGTCCCGACTGCCGAACTGCTCTGCGGTTGGCCGAGCTCGACCGGCGTGCCGGCTTCACGTTCGAATGCCCGGAGTGCCGCAGACCCTTGATGCTCGCGGCGACGGGCGGCGACCGTTTGCAGCCGGTACCGATGCCCGCCGGAGCAATCGCGGCAAGCCCGAAACGGCCCGACCACCGCGACGTCCCGCCGACCGCCGCCATCGTTCGCAACGGCATGGCCGGCCATGAGATTCAGCCCCTGTGGCCCGCCCGGTTCGGTCGAACCCTCCGGCGGTGTCGCCAAGGACTCGCCCACCTGCTGCACGGGTGGGCGCGGTCCCCCGTCATGATCGCTGTTTCCGGCACGGTACTGGTGCTGCTGTTGATGCTTGGCACATCCACCCAGCCCCCCACGCGGACGGTGCGACGGGAAGGAGCGGAACGTCCGCGATCGCCCGCAACCGCAGAGCAGGTGTCACCTCGAGGCTCCGGCGGAGCGACTGTGGGCGATCGCATCGCGACATCCTCGCCGGCCGCTTCTACCGTTTCGCCCGGCTCTTCGAGTGCAACCGCCGCAGAGAATCCTGGGTCCGCGGGATCTTCCTCGCCGGCCGCAGTGCATCGGCAGTTCGGAGACCGCGGGCGGAATCGATTGCCCGCGATGACCAAACACACGGTTGCCACAGCGGACTCCGCCACGCCCGGCGCGGTCCCTGCCGACGCGGAGCCGCATGCGCGCCGAAACCGGACAACGCCCGCGTCCGCCCCCGGCGCGGCAGGCGGCGCCGCCGTGCCACCGGCGTCACGTCCGCAGTCGAACTCCGAGCCCGAACGGCTGTTCCCCGACGCACGCAAGCGCGTCGGCGAGGGCGCGGCGTCATCCCCGGATGGGAGGAAGGCCCCAACGGGTCGACCCATGACCTCATCGGACGGCCGAGCCGGCGACTCCTCCCGCCGCAAACCCGGCGCCCGCGAGAGCGGCGCACAGGGACCGCCCTCGCCCCGAAGCGGCGACGAATTCGCCGCCTCGCATTCGACTTCTTCCGCCGAAGTGAAGCCCACCGGGGAATACGATCCCGAACAACTGCGTGCAGCCTTGCAAATCGAACTGCCCGAATTCGCGACGACACGGGCACTGACCGCGCGGGACGTTCTGCTCGAGATCGAACAACTGCTCGGACAGCCCATCGTCATTGCGGACGACGCCCGCACGCGCGCCGCGCTGTCCACGAAGGTCCATCTCCACAAGCGCGCCGTCACCGTTCAGGAAGTGCTTCGCGAAACGTGCCGCAAGGCCGGCCTGACGGTGTCCTTCGAACCTTGCGTCACGGTTCGGGCGGCAGACCCCGATCCGGCGACACGCCCCGCGACCGATGCGGCCCCGCCACTGCCGGCGGCCGCAGCACAACGGCCGATCGAACACATCGGTGCGCCGCGGAAGGACAATGGAAGTTGAGCGCGGCGAAGGTTACCCTTTATCGTCAGATGTTCGGCGTGGCTGCTCCTCCGGAACCGGTGGGCCGAACGGCCGTTCCGGCAGTGAGGAAACGAACAGCCGGTGCACTGCAATCGGGGAATGTGTTCCTCCCCACTCTGCCAGCGGGTGGCACCGCTGCGTAGTTGCCCGCGGCCAGGCGGCTTCGCGGTTCGTCAGTCGCACGAATCGGCCGCGGGAACGATTGCCGGCCGGATCGCCTGGAAGGTTGCTGTTTTCATTGGACCACGGTCGGAGAGAGATGATGAAACTCAAGTGTGCGAAGCTGCGCGAACCAGCGCTGCTGGCAGTCGTGAGCCTTCTGGTCATCTCGGGCTGGCCGACGACAGAGAACCATTCGCATTCCGCCGTGGCGGCACCACGAACCGGAAAGGCCTCTCGTGCTCGTACCGCCGGCGGCCGCCGAACCAAGCCGCCGACTTTTCGTCTGCCGCCCCTGAAGACTCCGGAACAGAAGCTGCGGCTGCTGGAGCTGTTCCGACAGTCGATGCCGGCATTTCAGATCGGACGGCACGTGCAGTTCACGTCCCGGGACCTGGATACGTCGCTGAAGATCTCGATCGGCAAGCCTTCGTATCTGTTCGCCCGCCCGGTCGACGACACGACGTTCTGCCGGCGCGTGTATCTGGACGTCATCGGGCGCAATCCCACGCCCCGCGAGCTGCTGGCATTCGAGCGGGACACGGCCCCCAACAAGCGCGCCAAGCTGATCGATCGCCTGTTGGAAACCGAAGAGTACGCCCGCAAATGGGCACACTATTGGCGCGAAGTCGTCTTTTTCAATTCGGCCGCCAACAAAAACCGCGTCAACCCGCAAGCCTTCGAAGACTGGCTGGCCGAGGAGTTCCGCAAGAACACGCCCTGGGACCGCATCGTGGCCAAGATGATCTCGGCCACACCGAAGTCCAACGGAAAACTCCCCAATGGTAAACCCGACGTGGGACAGAATTACGGCCCGAACAACTTCGTGCTCGCCTGCGAGAACAAACCCACCCAGATCGCGTCGCAGACCGCCCGCATCTTCATGGGTATCAGCATCCAGTGTGCCGAGTGCCACGACCATCCGTTCGATCGCTGGAAGCGCATTCAGTTTCACCAGATGGCCGCGTTTTTCGCCCGCGGCAAGTACTACATGCCGGACCAGGACGATCCCGCCAAGAAGCATCTGGTGAAGCCGAAGTTTCTGCTCGGAGAGGAGCCCCCCGAAGTGGTGGCCAACAACCCCGATGCGCGTCGCGTCGCCGTCGCCGCGTACCTCGTGTACAACCCGGACAACTACTGGTTCGCGCGGGCCTTCGTGAACCGTGTGTGGAACGAGCTGTTGGGAGACGGTTTCTACGCCGTGGACAGCCTCGGACCGGATGCGGAAGTCATCCACAAGCTGCTGGTGAACCGGATCGCCGCCGTCTTCCGCTACCGGCAATTCGACATCAAGTGGCTGTTCCGGCTGATCCTGAATACCGAAACCTACCAGCGGGGAATTCGGACGATCGATTCGGAAGACGAATACTTCACGGCCGTCCGCCCCACACGACTCCAGGGACCGGTCGTCGTGGCCAACCTGAATCAGTTCGCGAAGGTCCCCGCTCCAGTGGCCCGTGAGATTCGGAGTGTGTTCCGGTTCGACCCGTCCATTCCGCAACGGGATCTGGAAGGATCGATCCAGCAGGCCCTGCTGATGATGAATCACCCGGCTCTGCAAAACAGCCTGCGCAACAGTCCGCTGAAGAAGCGGCTGCTGCAGATCGCCGATCCAAAGGAGCGCGTTCGGCAGGCCTATCTCGCCGTACTGGCCCGCCATCCGACGTCCGCCGAACAGGAACGCGGAATGCGGTTGTTCCGCGAAGCGGGCAATCCGGCGGCGGGAATCGACGACCTTTTGTGGGTGCTGGTCAACAGCACGGAATTCGTCACGAAGCGGTAATGCGCCCGGTCCGGGCGATGCGGGCCATGCGGCAGCGCAACGGCGCGGTTCCACGCCGCATGTCCGCAGGCGGCGAGACGCCACGGATTCAACGATGGCACGCGGCATCGTCGCGAGGTGAGAACGGATTTGCGGGTTCTTCGAAGCCGATGGCAGGCCCGCCGCGATGCCCTGCAGACAAGGAACGACGATCATGACCAGCTGGGAACCGATGCTGCACGTCCGCAACGCCGCCTCGCTGGAAGGCAGGAATCCGGCCGCACTGAGCCGCCGCGGGTTTCTGCAAGCGGCGGCTCTGGCGACGGGAGCGTCGCCTTTCCTGAACGCGCTGCGCATCCACGCGGCCGAAATCCGGCGCAAGGGAAAGGCGTGCATCCTCGTCTGGCTGGCCGGCGCTCCCAGCCAGATCGACACCTGGGACCCGAAAACGGGAACGCCCAACGCCGGCAGCGCCCGCCCCATTTCCACCAAAGTGCCCGGCATTCAGGTCGCGCACTACTGGCCGAAGATGGCGCAGACGATCGATCAGGTGGCCATTCTGCGAACGGTTCGCGGCAAGGAGGCCGCGCACGAGCGCGGCACCTATCACCTGCACACAGGCCGGCGGCTGGGGACGCCCGAAAAGCACCCGAATTTCGGTTCGGTGGTCGCGGACAAGCTCGGCGATCCGGATTTCGACCTGCCCAACTTCGTCAGCATCGGTCAAACCGTCAGCTCGGGATTCCTGGGCGTCCGGGTCGCACCGTTCATCGTCGACCGCGCCGGCGAACTTCCCCGCAACGTGAAGCAGCTGGTCTCCCGTGCCCAGTTCGCCCGACGGCTGCGCTATCTGCAGGAACAGGAAGCGGAATTTGCCGCCGCCGGCGCGGAAGGTCTGGTGGCCGAGCACCAGACCATTTACCAGCGGGCCGTGCGGCTGATGCAGTCTCCGCGTCTGAAGGCCTTCCAACTGGCGGACGAACCGCAGCATATCCAGAAGGCCTATGGGTCGTCGCCGTTTCAGAAAGGCCTGCTGGTGGCCCGGCGTCTGGTCGAGGCCGGGGTGCCGTTCGTGGAAGTGCGTCGAGGCGGCTGGGACATGCACAACAGCATCGAACAGCGGATGCCTCCCGCGGCGGCCGACGTGGACCAGGGCCTGTCCCAGCTTCTGCGCGATCTGAAACAGAGGGGCATGTTGCAGAACACGCTGGTCGTGTGCATGGGCGAATTCGGGCGCACGCCGAAGATCAACAGCCGCACGCCGGCGCCGGGACGCGACCATTGGGCTCGGAACTTCTGCATTCTGCTGGCCGGCGGCGGCGTGAAGGGAGGCCGTGTGGTCGGCAAAACGAGTCGCGACGGCACGGAGATCGTGGACCGTGAGATTCAGGTCGAAGACTTCTTCCAAACCTGGGCGCGACTGATGGGGATCGACCCCGACGAGGAGCTGTATACCCCCAGCGGGCGTCCCCTGAAGATCGTGGACGGTGGAACTCCGATTCAGGAAATTCTCTGACGGACGTCGGCTGAAGCACGCCGGCAGCCCCGGCCAACGTTCGGGTTTTCGCCCCGCCCGGCGACGGAACCTTCCCCACGGCATCGTGCAACGGCGGCCGCATCACGGGAACGCGTCGCACACAGGGACTTCCCCCTCGAAGGTGACAGCATGATCAAACTCGGATTCGTCAGCGCCATCGTGCCGGACCTGCCGTTGGACGACGTCTTCAAGCTGGCAGCGGAAATCGGCTATTCGTGCGTGGAACTGATGTGCTGGCCGCCGAGCAAGGCCGAGCGGCGCTATGCAGGGGTCACGCACATCGACGTGACGCGGCTCGACGAATCTGCGATCGAGCACGTTCACAGCCTGGTGGAGGAAACCGGGGTCCAGATCAGCGGCTTGGGCTACTACCCCAATCCGCTGGATCCCGATGCGGAGGTCGCCGCGGCCGCCGTCGAGCACATCAAACGGGTGATGGAGGCGGCAGCGCGGCTGGGTGTGGATCAAGTGAATACCTTCGTCGGTCGCGACTGGACGCGCTCGGTCGACGCCAACTGGCCGCGGTTTCTGCAAACCTGGCGGCCGCTGGTGCGGCATGCCGAGGAACTGGGCGTGCGGATCGGCATCGAGAACTGTCCGATGCTGTTCACCGACGACGAATGGCCCGGCGGAAAGAATCTGGCCACCTCTCCGGCGATCTGGCGACGGATGTTTTCGGACATTCCGAGTCCCGCTTGGGGACTCAATTACGATCCTTCACACATGGTTTGGCAGCAGATGGACTACCTGGCACCGATCCGCGAATTCGCGGACCGGTTGTACCACCTGCACGCCAAGGACGTGCGACTGGACCGCCACAGACTGAACGACGTGGGGATTCTGGCGACGCCGCTGAGCTACCACACGCCCAAGCTACCGGGTCTGGGCGAAGTCGACTGGGGACGGTTCGTCTCGGAACTCACCGACGCCGGTTATCAAGGGCCGCTGTGCGTGGAGGTCGAAGATCGCGCCTATGAGGGCAGCCTGCACGACCGAACCGCGGCACTTCAGCAAAGTCACGCTTTTTTGCGGAACTTCGTGGTCGATTGAGCCGTCCGTCCAGTTTTTGTGCCGTGCATCGGCGGAACGATCCAAACCGGTGCTGCAGGACGGCCGCCGGCTCCGCCCGTCGATGCCGACGGAGCACCGCGGGAACGGCAGTGTTCCCAGTCCGACAACGCGTGGACGACCGCTGGTCGGCAGCCCCCACGGATCCGGATCCGTTGCGCTACCGCGTTTTGACATCGGCCGCCGGAGGTGGTTACCATCGCTTGCGCCGCTCCGGGAAGAGA
>RFHO01000211.1 GCA_003696385.1 Planctomycetota bacterium
AAACGGTGCCCTTCGCGCGACGACCGGTATCTCCTATTCTTTTCCGATCCGCAGGATTGGCTGCTCGCCCGACGCCGCGAAGATCGTGTCCCGGACCGGCGTCCCGCGAGGCACACCGCCAACACCGCACCGGCACGCATGTTTTGCAAACACAGGAGCAACGACTCGATGACCGAACAAAAGGCCACGAATATCACCTGGCACGAGCATCACGTCTCGCACGAGGAACGTTGCCGCCTGAAAGGGCATCGCGGCGTGGTTCTGTGGTTCACGGGGCTGAGCGGCTGCGGAAAAAGCACGATCGCCAACACGGTAGATCACAAGCTGCACGCGATGGGCAAGCACACCTACGTGCTGGACGGAGACAACATCCGCCACGGACTGAACAAGAACCTCGGCTTCAGCCCGGAAGACCGCAAAGAAAACATTCGCCGCATCGGCGAAGTCGCCAAGCTTTTCTGCGATGCCGGACTGATCACGATGACGGCGTTCATCTCGCCGTACCGCGAGGACCGCGACGCCGTCCGCAAACTCCTGAAAGACGGTCAGTTCATCGAGATTTACGTCAAGGCCTCACTCGAGACCTGCGAAAGCCGGGATCCCAAAGGCCTGTACAAGAAAGCCCGCGCCGGAGAAATCAAGGGCTTCACGGGAATCGACGCCCCCTACGAACCACCACTCAACCCCGAAATCGTGCTCGATTCCGACAATCTCGGCGTCGACGAACTCGCGGATCAGGTGATCGCCTATCTCGACCGCCACGGCTACCTCAACCTGCCCGAAGACGTCGAGGCGCCGGCCATGTCCGGCAGTTGACTCCACGGACGCCGTTCCGGACACCGCGTCACGCCGCATCGCCGGCGAACCGCGGCAGCGGCGCCGGAACACGCCGGGCACTCAACGAACCGCACCAAGACACGCCAGCCCGCCCCCATCGCTGTCGCACCGTCGCCTTTGGACGACGGCCGCGGGTGCGTTACACCGCGCAGCGCTTGCGGAATCGGCCAGCGAATCCGACGATGCTCGCCGCGGCGACCAACCCCCCACTCACTGCGGCTTGGTCATGTCCGGACGCAGTTTCTGCGCCTCCCGCAGGTACACGTGGACGATTTCGTCCTGTCGCCGATCGGTGTTCCAATGCATCAGAACGCGGATGCACCGCGGCATGCTGCCCGGCACGGGAATCTCGGCCGCGCACAGCAACGGCACCTGGTCCATTCCGACCGACCGGGCAGCTTCTGCGGGAAACACGGACGTCAGGTCCGCAGTCGTGGTGAAGATCACCGAGACGATGTCTTCATACGATGTGATGCCATTCCGCTCCAGCAGCGCCTGCAGCAATTCGCGCGTCGCTTCCAGGACCGCATCCGGCGTATCCTCTTCCACCGTCGTCGCACCGCGAATCCCGCGTACTGCCATTTGTCGCTACTCGAAACACTGTCCGCGTGCAGATCACCCGGCCACGATCAGCATCCCGCGACAGCTGGCCGCGTCGCTCGGATACTCGCTCACCCCCACACTCCGTGGCGTGCTTCCCGTCAGCCCCACCGGCCGCAAGCCCACCCATGAACGACCGGGGCGGGCAAACGCGGGACCCCGCCATGAATCGGGCCGCGGCACAATGTGCCCGACCGCGCCCAACGTGTCAATACACCGCCAGCCGCGGTCCTCACTTTCTCCAACCACCGCCGGAACTGACCGTGCAGCCGTCAAGACAGGCACACTCACGGCCACCGGTCCGACGGCCCCGCGGCAGTTCCACCGTACGCGCGGACCCGCCGCCCGAGACATCACCGATGCGGCAAGCTACCAATGGGCCCAGCTGCGCGAACTCACATCCACTCGGCCGCGAATGTGCCGCCACCGGTGACGCCCGGCCCCAGCGACCACGCCCGCCACGCACGTTCACGTGGGCTGGCATGATGTGCCCCACCGATCCAGCCACTCCGCAGGGGCCCGGTCCGACCGAATGCAACTCCCGCACGACCAGCCTGAGCCGCCTGCATCCGCAAACCACCCGCCGCAAGACCGTCTGTCGATCGCCAGGGCAGCATACGCCGACCGTCTTCCGCCCGCTGCGAAAGCGAAGAAGCCGTAGCGAAACCGCCGACAAGAACGCGGTCAGAACTTGGGAATCTTGATTTCTTTCCCAACCTTCGCGTAGTTCGGACTCCAGTACCCCTCGCGGATCTCCATCCCGAACCCCAGACCCAATTCGTACTGGGCACGCCGCGCCCACGGCGTACCGGGATGTTCGTCGATCACGTACCGGTACAGTCGCTCCGCTTCGTTTTTCTGCCGCTCCAGCTCCGCCAGAAACTCGTCACGGGACACGCGTGTCCGAAAGAACTGTTGAATCCGTTTGTACTGTTCCTCGCTTGGAACGACGACCCGCTTGCTCCACCCAACGTTCCATTCGTTGTTCTTGGGATTCTGAACCTTCGGGCGCGTCACACTGTGGCGGTCTAACACCAGCATGTATTGAAACACGCGGAATCGGTACGACAGACACTGCGCGATGATCAAATCGAAGTTCGCCTGCCACCGTCGCGATGACTCCACGGCACGCAGAGAACGGACGGACTCGAGCTTTTCCACCGCCTGGTTCAGCAGCAGCATCACGTTGACCGCCCGGGCGAATTGCGGTGCGGCCTGGCGAGTGAACTCCTCGGGAACGATCGAATAGTGATGGACCTTCAGCGACAGTTCGGGGAATTGATGGGGATTCAACCTGTAAATCACGTCCCAGATGGCCTTGCGGAACGGATTGCTGTCCCGTTGCTCCTCGTACACCCTCACCGGCAGCAACAGCGGCTCGTATTCCTTCATCGCCAGCGCATCGAAACGCCGTTTCTCGTGTGCGCCGGGACCGGTCAGGTTCTGTTCTTCTCCCGGAAGGATGAAAAAGATCCCGCCCGTCTCCTTGCACAGCCGCACCTGCGAATACGGACCGAAGCCGCTGGAAAAGGAATCCCACCGAGCGTGCAGACCGTTGTACTGCAGACACTCCGGCCTGGCCGTTTCGGGTCCACGATTGATGCGGATCCAATGCGGCAGATTGTATTTCGGATCGCGCCACACGATGCGGGCGTACGGATAGCCGAAGATGGCTTCCCGCCCCAGGATGTACACCGGCACTTTCATCCGCTTGCAACGCCCGATCGCCTCCTCCAGATACTGCTCATCGGAAGGCGACTCGTCCGTCACGACGACGATCACCAGTCGCCGATCCGCACGCGCCGCCCGTAGCCCGAACTGGCCCAGCACGGTGATGATCGACTGGAACATGTTCTCATCGCCGCTGTCGTCGACGGCGATGCGATCAATGGCCGCGACGACTTGTTTTTCGTCCGCCGTAGGCTTCGGCGTCAACGGGTGGAGGTTCTTGCCGAACCCGAAGACAGCCGTTTCCAGAATCGCATCACGTGCCCGTCCGCGGCGCAACGTGGTGTCCTTCTGCTGTTGGATCCCCAGCTCTTCATAGACCTTGTGGAACTTCTGCGCGATTTCCTGCTGGTCGTCCTTCATGCTTTCGGACTCGTCGAACAACCAGACCACCAGCAACTTCTGCTGCCGCATCAGCCGTATCAGTTCCTGGGTGATCCGGCTCATCGCGGGCCCATAGCCCTCGACCACCGCGCCCACTTCCCCGGAGACTTCCGATTCGCCCAGATCCACACCCAGCATCTGATCGCCGGGCAGGAAGAACTCCGACGGATTGACCCGAACTTCCGGCTCCTGCAGCAATTCCTTCGTGTCGATCGGCGCCTGCTCGACGGCTGGTGCCTCCGTACCTCCAACCGCAGCAGTGACTGCGCCGCCACTGACCAGATTGTGTGTCGTCGCAACTTCGGTATCGACTTCCAGCACCCGTTCGAACTCTTCCTGAACGCGTTCCGGCTCGAAGAACGTCTCCAACAGCACCTGCGGCGCGCTGTTTTCCAGAGATTGCTGGATCATGGCCAATGCCAGCAACAGCACGGCATGTACCAGCATCGAGACTCCGAACGCCGACAAGCTCTTCGACTTTTCCATCGTTTCACTCGGTCGAACTCAAAGTACGACCCGCGCACACGCCGACGAACAGTGCGTCCAGACTGGCGTCGTTACAGATCGGCGGCCTCGCGGCGTCGGACCGCCGCACGTGTACCACGGCTCACCGACCGCGCACGGAACGCCGGAGCGGCCCCGACGCATCCGTCACAGCGCCGGAGGCGGACGGCGGACGGGCGCCCGCATCTTGGTGGACTTCTTCGGATTTTTCGGATCGTCTGCGAACAGAATCCGCAGCTTGTTGTCCTTCTTGCCGTTACGTCCGCCATCACCGTAATTGACGTGCGTTTCCTTCCACTGCCACCCCATGGGAGTGCTCAGTTCGCGCTCCGCGAGCACGGCCCACGGCGTTCCCGCATGCTGGTCGATCACTCGCGAAAGATACTCCGTCGCACGCTTGGCCATTTTGCGCACGATCGGTCCACCTTGAACCTCGCTCGATGGCACGAGAGTCCAGGTGTTGTTGTTCTTGTTCGAAAATGACTTCGGCGAAGCCTTCATCGACGCCAGCACGACATTGTATCCGTACGCGCGGACCCGCAGGGCCAGGACCCGCCCCATGGCCAGGTCGTACGCTGCCTGCCAGCGCGGCTCGCGAATCTTCGGTCGGTCTTTCTCACCAGCGGCCAGAATCGTCTCCAGTTCCTGCAGGCGGTAGTCCAGCAATGCCAGCGGCTTCTGGGCCTCCGTGATCTGCTGTCGCAAAATGTTGTCGGTGTCCGCTCGGAAGCTGAGCTGTGGCGCCGTGATCGTTTCGACATTCGCCCGCTGAGCCGCTTGCACCAGCGCCGTCTTCGCCAGATTGGACCGCACGTCCTTCTCGACCACCCGAATCGGCCGGTAATCCGGAACGTAATTCCGCATGATGGCTGGGTCGAACCGATACCGCCGATCCTGTTCGGTGATCAGAAACAGACCTTTAGTCTCGGCACACAGCCGCGTCAGGGCGTAAGGGCCGAACCCGGAACTCATGTTGCGAAGGTCATTGGATCGCACGCCCCAGAAAGGCAGGTTCAGCCGCTGCGGAAACAGCGATTCAGGCCCCTGATCCACTTTGGCCATGATCGTGTACCCGTCCGGATACGTGTACGGGATGTATCCCTCCCGGCGGCCGAACGGCGACGCATTGCCGACGCAGTACACCCGCATTCCATACCTGGCCAGAAACGCCGAGGCGTCTTCCACCAGCTGAAAGTCATCACCGCGTTCATCCGTCACGATGATGAACAGCACGTTGCGTCGCATGGCCGTCCGGTACTTCAACCAACGCTTCGCGCAATCCATGACGGCGGTGAAGACCATTTCCTTCGGCGACTTCGACGGCTTGATACCACGGATCACACCCACCAGAGGCCGGATGTCGTCGACCGGATCGGGCGTGTAGAAGGTCGTTTTGTCGCTGAAACCGACCACCGCCGTCTTCAGCGCCTTGTCGTAGCTCTCATCGAGCATTCCCAACTGGCGATAAATGTTCTCGAACCGATCCGCGATGGCATTGCGGCGCTTCGCCATCGACCCCGATTCATCGAACAGCCAGATGACCAGCGTCTTGCGTTCCTTCAGCGATTGCGCGATTTCCAATGTCAGCCTGTCGATGGCGCCCTCGACGCCTCCGGGTTCCTCGGTCGCGCCACGGACATCCACCACATCGGCGAACTCGGCCTCATTGGGCGTGACCACCTCGCTGGTCGGAATCGCCGGTGCCTCAATCACCGTTTCCTCGATATGCCGCTCCATCCGCTCCACCGGATCCGTCTTGACGACCGTCGCGGCAAGCTGCGAGGGGCTGATCGTGTTCACGTCGCTGTCGTTGCCCAGATCCTCCACCACCACCGTGTCGAACTTGTACTGCTCGTCGAACTCGTCCAGCATCTCGCTGACGATCGGTTCGCGGAACGAATCTCGGTTGATCACCTGCGTGATGCTGGCCAGCAGCAGCAACAGCAGCGCGTGCACGATCAGACTGATCGCCCAAGCCGGCACTTCCCGCGCCGTGCTCCACAACTCCGATTCTTCCAGCGCGTGGACCTCACCAGTGGAAGGCTCCGTTGCTACCCGCGAAACACGGCCCGTCTCTCGCTGAAGCCCCACCGGCCTGTGTTGGTACGTCGCCTTCGGTGCCATTGCGTCGTCGTCCCTTCTCTCGCCAACGGATCCGCAAAACGTCTCGGCGTACACCCGCCGCTTGGCCCCCACGGGCACCGGCAAGGTCACTCCGCTTCCGTTGCGACGATCGTCACGGCCCGCTGTGCGATCGTTATCTTCATCTTCTCATCATCACCGCGCACCGCACACCGAGCGGGCACCGCCCCGCATGGGACGGCGTCACGGTGCTTGTCTTGTTCGGACGGATTCCTTTGCCCGCCCCGGTAGCTCTGCCCGGGGCAATGCGCGGCAACCCCATCAAGCAGTGTAACGCTCCGCAAGACGCCAAACAAACAATACTTTACGTCATCCGGAGCACATCGCACAATTGCCCGCGAACGTCCTCGTTCCCCGTCCGCAGTCGCAACACAACGGGATGATGATCCCCCGGAACAACCATCGACGGATCACAGCCCACCACTACCATTTCTTTTGCGGTCATCGCCGTTCTGCGACGGTCACCAAAGACCACGCTGCGGCGCCGCCGGTAAGTGATCAAGCCGTCGGCAACCGCATCCGCAAAACGTAACCCTTTGTGCGGCAGGTTTTTGTGCCTCCATACCGGTCGTCACCCGACCGCCGCCGCGCGGCCCAACGACCACATCCGCCGCACAACCGCGTCCACAGCAGAAGCACAACCGCGTCCACACCAGAAGACGGCTCGCGCACTCCAAAGTTCCATGCCGGACCCCCCACCTTCCAAGCTCCGACCGCCTCGTCGAACAACCGCTCCGCCGCCGACCGACCACTGCGAAGCCCCAATCGCGCTCGGGCAAACAACCGACGCGACGTCCACGCTCCCGGCCGGCGGTCGGGACGGCGGAACCGTCGAACTGTTCGTGCGCTCGAACTTCAGCTTTCTACAGGCGGCGTCACACCCCGAAGAGCTGGTCGAACACGCCGCGGCTCTCGGCCTCGACACCATCGCCATCACCGATGTCCATTCACTCGCCGGTGCCGTCCGCGCCCATGCCGCCGCAAGACAGCATGGCGTGAAGTTGATCGTGGGCGCCGAAATCCGGCCGGACGACGCCGCTCCCGCCGTCCTCTGGGCCGCGGACCGCAAAGGGTATGCCAATCTTTGCCGGCTGATCACCGTCGGACGCCGGGCCGCCCCCAAAGGCCGGGCGCAGATCCTTTTCCAAGACATCGCCGCCCACGCCGCCGGCCTGCTTGCCGGTGTCCGCGTCCGCGGAATGACCGATGCGGCAGCGCTCGAGACAGCGACGAGGCCGTATCGCGACGTCTTCGGCGATCGGTGCCACGTACTCGCCGAATTCTTCGGCGACGCCCACGACGACGCCCATGCAGCGCTCTGGACGACATTTCACAAGCGAACCGGCATCCCGCTGGTCGCGGCTGGAGCCGTCCTCCAACACCATCCCCAACGCAGATCCCTGCTGGACGTGCTGACCGCAATCCGCCTCAATACGTCCGTACAGAGGCTCGGGCGCCAGGCCGCGGCGAATGCCGAGCGTCACCTTCTGTCACCACACCAACGCCGCGATCGCTTCCGACGGCTGCCCGGCGCCCTCTCGCGGGCACGCGAAATCGCCGACCACTGCAACTTCTCGCTGGAAGAACTGCGGTACGAGTATCCCCGCGAGCTTTGCCCCGACGGACTGACACCCATCGCCTACCTCCGCCGTCTGGTCGACACCGGGGCGAACCGGCGGTATCCCCAGGGCGTGCCGGCCCGAGTCCGACGACTGCTCGAACACGAGCTGAATCTGATCGAAGAACTCCACTACGAACCGTACTTCCTGACGGTTTACGACCTGGTGCGGTTCGCACGCCAACGAGGCATCCTCTGCCAGGGACGCGGCTCCGCGGCAAACTCGGCGGTCTGTTACTGTCTGGGCATCACCAGCGTCGATCCGGAGCATTTCGACGTCCTGTTCGAACGATTCGTCAGCCGCGAGCGCAACGAAGCCCCGGACATCGACGTCGACTTCGAACACGAGCGACGGGAAGAAATCATCCAGTACATCTACCGCAAGTACGGTCGCGAACGGGCGGCGATGACCGCCACGGTCATCACTTATCGCATGAAGTCGGCCGTCCGCGACGTTGGCCGTGCCCTGGATCTGGCCCCCGACACTCTGGACCACCTGTCGCGACTCGTCGACAACGCAACGCGGCCCGACCAGCTCCCCGAAAAACTTCGGCAGGCCGGCTTGGGCCCGCAGACGCGCGTCGGTCGGCTGATGAGCGAACTCGTCCCGCAGCTGCTCGGCTTCCCACGACACCTCTCCCAGCACGTCGGAGGCATGGTGATCACCGACGGACCGCTGTGCGAGCTGGTGCCCATCGAGAACGCCGCGATGCCCGATCGGACGGTGATCCAGTGGGACAAGGACGACCTGGACAGCTTGGGGCTGCTCAAGGTCGATTGTCTGAGCCTCGGAATGCTCACGGCGATTCACAAGGCTTTCGATCTGATCGAACGACACGACCAGCGCCGGCTGTCGCTGGCAAACATCCCGCACGGCGACCCACGGGTCTACGACATGATCTGCCGTGCCGACACCATCGGCGTGTTTCAGATCGAAAGCCGCGCGCAGATGAGCATGCTGCCGCGGCTGAAGCCTCGATGCTTTTACGACTTGGTGATCGAAGTGGCCATCGTGCGGCCGGGCCCCATCCAGGGCGACATGGTCCATCCCTATCTGCGGCGCCGCTGCGGCGAAGAACCGGTCGAGTACCCCGACGAACGCATTCGCGCCGTCTTGGAAAAGACTCTGGGCGTGCCGATCTTCCAGGAACAGGCGATGCGCCTGGCCGTCGTGGCCGCCGGATTCACCCCCGGCGAAGCCGACCAGCTACGGCGCGCCATGGGCGCCTGGCGCCGGCCCGGACTCATCGACCGCTTCCGCCGCAAACTCGTCGACGGCATGCGGCAACGGGGCTACGACCCCGAATTCGCCGAGAGACTGTTCCGCCAGATCCGTGGCTTCGGCGAATACGGCTTCCCCGAATCCCACGCCGCCAGTTTCGCCCTGCTCGTCTACGTTTCTGCATGGCTGAAACATTACTATCCGGCCGTCTTCACCGCCGCGTTGCTGAACAGCCAGCCAATGGGCTTTTATGCACCGGCCCAACTCATCCGCGATGCCCGAGACCACGGCGTCGTCGTCCGCCCGCCGGATGTGAATGCCTCCCACTGGGACTGCACGCTCGAACCGCTGCTGCCGCCTCCCGACAGGGTCGAACCGCTGCCCTCCAACCCCGACGCCGTCCGTCCGTCCCCACGACGGAACGACGATCACCCACCACCGGCCGATCAGTCGGTTGCACCTCCCCGCGTTCCCCTCGAACGCCGACTCGCCCTGCGTCTGGGGCTGCGCCTCGTCCGTGGCCTCCCGCGCAGCGCGGCCGAGCGGATCGAACGGGTCCGCGGCGAAGGCGGCCCCTTCGAATCGATCGAAGAGTTCATCCACCGCACCGGTCTGCCGGGTCCGGTCGTTCAGGAGCTGGCCCGCGCCGATGCCTTCGCCAGCCTCTGTCTCGACCGCCGCCAGGCTCTGTGGGCCGCCTTGGCCGGCACTTCTGCCGGTCCGCTCTGGTCGTCGCTCGCCAATCGCCCCGCCGGCCACACGCCCCCTCCGCGCGGCACGCCGCCGGTCCGCCGGATGCAATCACCACACGTCGCCGCCGGCAGCCGCTTCGTCGAGCGTCCCGCCGAACCCGGATCGCACCACGACCACCCCCAAACCGCCGACGCCCTGCCTCCTCTCGAACCGTTGTCCCCCTTCGAAGAGGTCGTGCAGGACTATCATCATCTGGGGCTGTCCCTCCGCCAGCATCCGTTGCGGTTCCTCCGAGCGTGGCTGACGGACCGCAAGGTCGTTCCGGCAGCCCGTCTCGCCCGACTGCAGCCGGGCCGGCTCGTCCGCGTCGCCGGCCTGGTGCTGCTGCGCCAGCGCCCGGGCAGCGCCCGCGGCATCACCTTCGTCTCGATCGAAGACGAAACCGGCATCGCCAACCTGATCATCCGGCAGGACGTCTGGGACCGCTACGACGTAGTCGCCCGGTCTGCCCCCGCCGTGATCGCAACCGGACACCTGCAGATTGAACACGACGTCGTGCACGTGCTCGTCACCGCGCTGCACGACCTCTCGCCGCAACTGGCCCGGATCCGTCACCAATCCCGCGACTTCCGCTGATCCCGACGCGTTCCCCAGCCACGCAGCATCAGTCCCGCAGGTCTTCCCAGATCCGCAGCAGCCGGTTGTACTTCGCCAGCCGTTCGCTCCGCGCGACCGACCCGATCTTGATGTGTTCGGCCGCGGTCGCCACGGCCAGGTCGGCAATGGTGTCGTCTTCGGTCTCGCCACTGCGTGCCGACACCACGATCTGATACCCGCCCGATCGCGCGGCCGCCACCGCTTGGAACGTCTCGGTCAGCGTCCCGGCCTGATTCATCTTCACGAGCACGCTGTTGGCC
>RFHO01000212.1 GCA_003696385.1 Planctomycetota bacterium
CGCCCGGGAAACGGCCTCGCGAACGGCACCCGCCTGCACCCCCATCACCCCCGGTGCGTCCCGGCCGCCGCGCTGTGCCGGCGGACTTACGCAAACCGCCAGCTTCGCGGCCCCGCGCCCTTCGCGCGAACAATCCGTCCCTGCGGCTTCCGGATCTTCGGGCACCGAAACGGTGATCCGACCGCCGCGCACCGGCCAGGCCGCCGGGTCGTCGGTGTTTCGTCCCCCTGAACCGCGGCGGGCCGGCTGCCGCGAGAGAACCGCCCAGTCCGCAGGCGTCTGAAAAGCCAATACGAGCTGCTTGCAGCGGCGATATTCGTCGAGGGAGCGATGCCAGTCCAGATGATTGGGCGAAAACCCCGTTACGACCGCCACGTGGAACCGCGGCCGCAAGCGGCGCAGCCATGCCAGTTGGAAGCTGCTGAGTTCGAGAACCACCACGTCGTCGGGCGACATGCGAGGCAGGCACGGCAACAGGCTCCCCCCGATGTTGCCGCCCAGGAAACATTGCCGCACATTCGATCGACGGACACTCCCCCACCACGCACAGCGGTCTTCCGCCGGAGCGGTCGCCAGCCACTCCACGCCGTCGCGCACCAAGCGCGGGCCGGCCGCCGGCATGTGCTCCGCGAGCACCGGCACGCCGTCGAACGCCCGCGCGATCATCCACGCCGCCAGCGCGGAGGTGGTCGATTTCCCGTTCGAGCCGGTCACGGCCACCATTCGGGCCGGACAGAGCGCGAGAAACACACCGATTTCGGTAGTCACCAGGGGTGCGAGCGTCCGCGCCCGGCGAACCCAGCCGGCATCCGGCCGTATGCCCGGCGTGACACAGACGAGGTCGGGGCGGCACCGCCGCAGCATTGCCTCGGGATCATCGCAGCGCAGCGCCAGCGCGATCCCCGGCCTGGCTTCGATCTGCCTGACCGATTCCGCCAGCTCGTTCGCATCGCGGCGATCGACGACCACCACTTCGGCACCGCGCTGGGCAAAGAACTGCACCGCTCCCAGTCCGCCGCCCAGCAGGCCGAGACCGACCACCACGACGCGGCGGCCGGCATATGCGTCTGGCGACGATTCGGCACTGATCCAGTCGGGAATCGTTGCAGCTTGGGTTGGCACGGCACCGCCCCTGCCCCAGTGTGATCACACAAGCACGGCGGAAACGAACACGCCCGCCCGTGACGAATCGAAGGGGGAATGCGTCCGATCGTTTCCCGCACACGGGCGCGGCATGCCGGATCCGCGCCGGCCCGGCCGGCGATCGCGCACAAGAAAGCCGGGCAACCGGCCACGTTGGGACGCGGCTGCCCGGCGACTCGGATCCGCTACTGAGCGGCACAGGGTCACTGGACCCTTTCGTGAACCCTGTACCTCTGGCGCTCCCGTCCAACCCTGAAAGAACGGTGCTTTCGGATTCCCCGCAAATCCTGGGCAGGTAGCGGACCCGGACCAGCCGTCCGATGGGTGGGCCGGACAGCGGACGCCGCCAAGGCATCCGTCACCGGCGCGGTGAAATGTGCCAGATTGCCCCGATCGTGTCGAGACCAGTTTTTCGGCCATCCCGAAGCGATCGGCAAGCCCCGCCGAGAAAGCGTCTTCCAACCGAAGAGGCCCCGAACCGCCGGTGTTTGCAGTGGCTCGAACCGAAGCGGTAAAATCGGCCCCTGTGGCCGGCAGCCCCCGTCGTGGGACCGGTCGGCCAACCGCGTTCCGCTGGCCCCCGCGGCCGGATGCCGATGCCGTGCCCGGTGCGTCGACACCCGGAAAAGCGGAAAAACTGCCGGCCCGCCCCGTGTGGGCGGCCGGTCTCGTCGTCCCCGGGGCTTCGAACCGGTCCGAGAGGCTTGCGATGAGTCGCGTTACCGATTTCGGGGCCGTCGGCGACGGCCGGACCGACGACACCGCCGCCATTCGCCATGCTCTGCAGGAAGGCGACGGTGTGTTGGAGTTTCCCCGCGGACGGTATGTGGTCAGCAGCCCAATTGTGGTAGACCTTTCCAGGACGGGCTGGACGGCGGTCACCGGCTGGGGCGGCACGGCGAGCATCGTCATGCGCGGTGCAGGACCGGCTCTACGCATCGTCGGCAGCCATCGAGGGACGGCCGACCCATTCACGGTGGACTCGCAGGTCTGGTCGCACGAACGTCAGCCGGTGGTCGCGGACCTGGAGATCGTCGGAGCTCATCCGCAAGCCGACGGCGTCCGCCTGGAAGGAACCATGCAATGCCGGCTCCGCGGCCTGGCCGTCCGCCGCGCGCGGCACGCCGTCCACCTCGTGGAACGAAACCGCAATGTCGTTATCGAAGGCTGCCATCTTTACCATAATTTCGGCGCCGGCATCTTTCTGGACGGCGTAAACCTCCACCAGATCAACGTCCTCGGCTGTCACATCAGCTACAACCGTCTGGGCGGTATACGGGTCGAACGCTCCGAGATCCGCAACCTCCAGATCTGCGGCAACGATATCGAGTACAACAATCACCGTGTGCACGAAACGAACCCGGAACCGACGGCCGAAATCTACGTCGACACAACGGCCGAAGGCGCCAGCGTCAACGAAATCGCCGTCACGGGCAACACGATCCAGGCCACGTCGTCCCCCGCAGGAGCAAACATCCGCATCCTCGAGACACCCGACGCCTCGCGGCCGCCCGGACTGTGGACGATCACGGGGAACGTCATCGGCAGCCAGGAAAACAACATCCATCTGACCGGCTGTTACGGCGTCACGATCACCGGCAACTGCATCTATTCCGCCACGCACCGCAACCTGCTGGCCGAACGTTGTCGGCAACTGGTGATCGGTGACAATGTCTTTCGCCGCCACACCGACCAGTTCGGCACCGGCATCCGGCTGGTCGATTGCCAAGACGTCATACTCTCCGGCGGCTCCGTGATCGACGAATCGCCGCAAGGGCAGGCGTCTGCGACGCCGCTGCTGGAGCTGATCCGCTGCCGCCGGGTGACCGTGCAGGGCTGCCAGTTCATCGGGGGCGTGCCCTTCGGCATCGACGCACTGGACATCGCGGAAACGCTGATCAGCGGCTGCACGATCGTGGACGACCGTAACCCCGTACGCGCCGCTGCGGCCATCCGCGTGCGTGGCAAAGGCACGACCAATCTGATCGCCCACTGCCGCGTCGGAAAGGGCCGGCAAGGCGACCTGATGATCGACGAAGCCGCCGGAGTAGCGCTGCAAGCCAACCTGCTCGACGCGCCCGATTGAACCCGGCGTGGACCGCCCGATCAACGGACACACACGAAAGGACCTCCACGATGAACCCATTGGAAACGACGCTCGCCCGGCGGGCTTTCCTGCGGCGCGGATGGGGCTTCGGTACGCTGGCGTTGGCCACGATGCTCGCCGAACAAGACGCCCGCTGTGCCACTCCCGGAGTCTTGAAATCGCTGCACTATCCCCCGCGGGCCAAGCGCGTCGTCCAACTGTTCATGGCCGGCGCCGCCAGCCACATCGACCTGTTCGACTACAAGCCCGCACTCGAAAAGCACCATGGCGAACCATCCGACTTCGGCGAACACGTCGAAGCCTTCCAGAACGGCCTGGGCCCCTGGATGAAGTCTCCGTTCCGCTTCCGGCCGCATGGAGAGTGCGGCAAGTGGATCAGCGACGCTGTCGAACCGCTCGGCAAATGTGTCGACGACATCGCATTCGTGCACAACATGGTGGGCAAAACGGGTGTGCACAGCCAGGCCACCTACCTGCAGGCCACCGGCTTCGACCGCCCCGGCTTCCCCGGCATGGGCGCCTGGGTCAGCTACGCACTGGGATCGCTGAACGACAACCTGCCGACTTTCGTCGTCTTGCCCGATCACCGCGGCTACCCCAGCAACGGGCCGAAGAACTGGTCGTCGGCCTTCCTGCCCGCCAGCACGCAGGGAACGACCATCTTCCCCCAGCGCCCCGTTCCGATTCAGGATCTGAAACCGCAGGCCGAATTCATCCGCAGCAGTTCGGAGCGTGAGGCTCTGGACGTACTCAACCGCCTGAACCGGCGCTACGCCGACCAGCGTCCCGGCGACCCGCGTCTGGAATCCCGCGTCCGCACCTACGAGCTGGCCGCGCGCATGCAGCTCGCCGCCCCCGAGGCGCTGGACATCTCCCGCGAACCGCTGTCGATCCTCAAGATGTACGGGCTCGATCGCACAGGGGGGCCTTATCCGTCCACGATCAACGAGCCCGAGGAAACGGAGTACTTCGCCCGCAAATGCCTGATCGCCCGGCGATTGCTGGAACGCGGCGTCCGCTTCGTGCAGATCTGGTCGGGCAACGACAACAGCTTCCCGCGCCGCAACTGGGACAGCCACGAAGACATACGCCGCGACCACTGGCCTTTGGCCCGCGGCATGGCCCGCGGAACGGCGGCTCTGATCCAGGACCTCAAGCAACGCGGCATGCTGGATGACACCGTCATCCTGTGGACCACCGAATTCGGCCGCATGCCGTCGTCACAGGGCAGCAAGGGCCGCGACCACAACCCCTATGTGTTCACCAACTGGCTCTGCGGCGGCGGCATCAGGGGCGGCATCACCTACGGCCCCTCCGACCAGTGGGGCTACAAACCGCTGGACCGCGACCACCCCACGCAGGTTTACGACATCCACGCCACCATCCTGTACCTGCTGGGCATCGACCACACCCGCCTGACCTTCCGCCATGATGGCATCGACCGCCGCCTCACAGACGTCCACGGCCACATCCTGCACGACCTCATCGCATAGGCCTCGCTTCTGCCTCGCAAGCCGCATGGCCGCAAGCCGGGCGCCGCCAGCGTGCCCTCCTCGGCCGGACCGCGACGCCGCGCGAGGGACCAATCTGCAACGATGCGCGGCGAGAATCCGTCGACCTCGGCGGTACGAATGGACCGCGACGCCTACCGACGGCGCAACGTGATCAAGCGGTCGACCGACCGGCTGAAGCAGGCTCGCCGGGCTGCCACACGATTCGAAAAACACGCCGTCGACTTCCTGGCCGTCCCAAAGCTCCCCCGCAAAGCAACGATGCTTCCGGACCTGCCTGCAAGACGGAACTTGAAACATTTGGCGGGCGATCCGAAACACCCCGTCTTGGATGAAACAATGGCTTCGGGGGGGTGCGGGTGGTAGGCCTACGTTCTGCAGTGTCACGCGGAATGAGTGGCTTAGCGCGACGGAATTGCGCGAAGGCGAACAGGTCGGCGGCGTGGATGGGTTGGTC
>RFHO01000213.1 GCA_003696385.1 Planctomycetota bacterium
ATTTCGGCATCCACCATGGCGGCAAAATCGCCGTAAAGACCGGCACCGCTGGAGCCTCGAAACCGCTGGTCGGGCAGCCACGGCGTGTGAGGAGCGGGATAGGCCAGGTATAGGAACAAAGGCTGCCGGCCGGACTGCGTGCCGGCGGCGTGCTGCCGGATGACGGCGATGGCTTCGTCGGTGAACCGCGGCAGGACTTCTTCATGCTTGAAGTCCGGGGCGATCCCGCCGGCCCGCCAGAAAGCGCCCTGAATCGGCGACCATCCCGGCGTGTGGTTCTCCTCGATCCGTCCGGTCGGCGGCTGCACAGCACGGTCGTTGCGGATGTAGAAGTATGGCGGAATGTCGGTGGACGCCCGGATGCCGAAGAACGAATCGAAGCCGCGATCGACGGGGCCGCCGCGGAGCGGCCGATCGTAGCCGTGTTCATGCAACCCCAGATGCCACTTGCCCACCATCGCGGTCGCATAACCGGCTCGGCGGGCGAGCGTGGCGATCGTTTCCTGATCCGCTTCGATGACCGGTCTTTGCGCCCATTGCCCCACACGGGCACGGAACGGATAGGTGCCGGTCAGCAGTCCGTAACGGGACACGTGGCACAGCGGCCCCGGCGCGTGGGCGTCGGTGAAGCGGATCCCTTCGCGAGCCAGTCGGTCGATGTTGGGCGTGGGAATCTTCGACTGCGGGTTGAAGCACCGCGGATCGCCGTAGCCCATGTCATCGACGAGGATCAGCACCACGTGCGGCCGCGGCCCATCGGCCGGCTTGCCCGCGTCCGCGAACGACAATCGATGTGCCACCAGCACGACGGCTGCAACCGCCAGCACGCGCAGAGTACGATCCCGTCCAGACATCACTTCCACCATTCCGTTTCGCCCAGGCGGGGAGCGCCCCCCGCGATGGTTGGTGCCGTCGCCCACGCGAGCGGCGGCCGGTCACTGGCGTCGTTTCGCCAGCATGGCCTTCGCCCGCTTCAGATGCTCATGGGAAATCTCGATGGCCCGCAGGCGATCCTTTTCGTCATAGTCCCAGAACTCCCGAATGATCTCTTCGGCCTTGGGAAAGTCTTTCCCGGTGTCGCCGACCTCCTGGCGCAGCCTTGCGAGGCGCTGCTTCAGTCGCGTGACGACCTCGGCATAGCGGGGATCGTCATAGAGGTTGGTCGTCTCGTGAGGATCGTTGGCGACATCGTACAGTTCCCATCCCGGCGGCGTCCGGTTGCCGCCCTGGTAGTCGCAGCCGTAGTAGAAGATCAGCTTGAAGCGTTTGGTCCGCAGCCCGACGTGCGCGGGATTGAAGTGGTGGGCCATGTGCATCCAGTAGCGGTAATAGACGGCGTCCCGCCAATCGTCCGGCTCGCGGCCGGTTTCGCAGATGGATCGGAACGACCGTCCCTGCATGTAGGACGGCGTGGGCACTCCGGCGAAATCGAGCAGCGTGGGAGCGAAGTCGACGTTTTCGATCAGTGCGTCGCTGCGGGTGCCGGGACGGATGAGCTTGGGATATCGGATCAGAAACGGCATCCGCTGCGATTCTTCGTACATCCAGCGTTTGTCCTGATAGTCGTGCTCGCCGAGCATGAATCCCTGGTCGGCGGTGTACACGATGAGCGTGCGATCCATCAGCCCCGACTGGTCCAGGTACCGGAAGACACGGGCGAGGTTGTCGTCGACACCCTTGACGCAACGCAGGTACTTCCGCAAGTAGGCGTTGTAGGCCAGTTTCTGGATTTCGCGGTCCGACAACCGGGCGGGATCATAGTTCGGCGGAAACTCCTCCGGATACAGCCGCGGCAGATCGACGGCATAGGAACGCAGGAGGTTGCGTGGTCCGACGGAGGATCCGATGAACCGGATCAGCTCGTCGTTCGCGCCGCGAGTGGCGATCGAGCCGAACTTGCCGCCGAACGGGTCGGCCAGCGTGGGCGGTTCGGGGATCGGGACGTCGGCGAGGTAGCTCTGGTAGCGTCTGGCGTTGTCGAAGAAGTCGTGGGGCGCCTTGTAGTGCAGCATCAGAAAGAACGGCTTCTGCTTGTCGCGGCCGTGCTGCAGCCATTGGAGTGCGACGTCTGTGATGGCATCGGAGGAATGCTTGCCGGTGAAGCGGACGACGGTTTTGGGCCAGGGCCGCGGGCCGCGGATGCGGAAATCGGGATCGTGGTACCTGCCCTGACCGGGAAGAACGCAGTAGTAGTCGAAGGCGGCAGGTTCTTCCTTGAGGTGCCACTTGCCGATCATCGCGGTCTGATAGCCGGCCTTTTTCATTTCGATGGCCAGGAACTGCCGGGCCGGCTCGATCCGCCCCGTCAGATCGTAAACGCCGTTGGTGTGCGGATACTGTCCGGTGAGCACGCACGCGCGGGAGGGCGTGCAGATGGAGTTGGTCGCGAAGACGTTGGTGAACAGCATGCCCTCGCGAGCCAGCCGATCGATGGTGGGCGTGGGATCGAGCGCCGCCAGGCGACCACCATAGGCACCGATGGCATGGGCGGCATGATCGTCGCTCATGATGTAGAGGATGTTCGGCCTGGTGTCGGCATCCGCCGCTGGTGCCACCGAGCCGTATCCCACGGCCACCGCGATTGCGGCGACGAACGCGAAAATCGCCAACCGGTTCATGCGCTGTTCCTTTCTCGGCGTGTGCCCTCGGACGGTACTGCCGGGGGCGTCTGCTCTGTTTGCAACTCGTGGCCGCTTCAATCCAGCGGCAGCCGATAGAACCGCTGCGCCGTCCCGCCCAGAATGGCCGCCCGTTCGTCGGGGCCGAGGCCGCTGATCAGGTCGTCCAGCGTGCGGAAGACCTGTTCGTAGCTGGCGGCCAGTTCGCAGACCGGCCAGTCCGACCCGAACATGCAGCGTTGCGGGCCGAAACATTCCAGCGCGATCTCGACGTACGGCTTCAGGTCGTCCGGCGTCCAGTTTTTCCAGTCCGCTTCGGTAACCATGCCGGAAAGCTTGCAGTACACATTCGGGCAGCGAGCGGCCGCGCGGAAGTGCGGTTCCCAGTCCTCGAAGGCGTGGTCCCGGATCCGCGGTTTGGACAGGTGGTCGATCACCAGCGGCAGCTCGGGAACTTCGCGAGCGACGGTCACCGCGTGCCGCAGATGTTTGACATAGAACAGCAGGTCGAACGGCACTCCGTGCTTTTGCAGCACTTTCAGTCCGCGGAGCACTTCGGGCCGCACGATGAAGTCGTCGTCCGGCTCGTCCTGTGTGATGTGCCGCACACCGACGAACTTCGGGTGCTGTCTGAATTCCTCGATTTGCGCTTCGCACTGCGGCGACGCCAGGTCGACCCAGCCGACGACCCCCGCAATGAACGGGTAGCGCTCGGCCAGGCCCAGCACCCAGCGGTTTTCCTCCACGTCGTGCTGCGTCTGGACGAAGACGGTGAAGTCCACGCCGCAGTTCTTCAGGTGCGGCAGCAGGTCCTCCGGCAGGAAGTCGCGGCAGATGGGCGCCAGCTCCGGCGCGTCCAGCCAGGAATAGTCGAACGGCAGGTCGAGCTTCCAGAAATGCTGGTGCGCGTCGATCACGTGGGGCATGGGCGGGTCTCCGTTGCGTTCGCGGTCGGCGGCTCACAGTCCGGTCTGCAGGGCCTCCAGGTGCCGCCGGAAGTGCTCGGCCAGAACCTGCTCGTAGGTATCCGGGTGAGCGGTGAGCACGTCGCGAATCGCGGGACCGAACTCCGGATGGGTGAGCGTCGAACCAAATGTGCAATGCAGGATCTGCCGTCCGGGCGCCGTGAAGCCTCGGCCGGCGGG
>RFHO01000214.1 GCA_003696385.1 Planctomycetota bacterium
CTGCGTGACTGGGTGTACGCCGCCGTCGGCGTGCCGCGGTCCGCCAAACGGACGCCGACGGGAGGCGGTGCGAGCCCCCGCCCTGCTGCCCGAGTGGATGCGAATGGCGATGCAGCAAGCCTGCCTCCGAGCGCCGCTGTGGCGGATCGGTTGCCGGCCCGGTCGCGGCGCGGGGCTTCTCCGGATCCGATAGCGCCCGGCAGTTCCGCTGTGCCGGCATTGCCGGGCGATGCGGAGCTCGAGTCGCCCGAGCTGCGGCGCGAACGGGAGTTGCTGGAACTGCTGCGAGGCGACATGCCGGACGATCCGTTCTCGCCCGCGGTGTTCAACGAAAGGTTCGGCTCGCCAGCGGAGTCCTCCGGGACCGGTCGCCAGGCGGATCCCGCGGGACCGGCTGCCGGGGACGACTGAGGGAGGAAATGACGAAATGGTGCACTTCGTCCGCTCGATGTCCGCCGGGTTCAGACGCACGGTTCTGCTGTGGACCGTGGGGGCCAGCCTGATGGCGGCCGGCTGTTCCGGGCTGGGAGCCGCGTCGGGCAACGGCAAGACGTGCCGCTTCGGCGAGCCATTCGAGCCATCCGGCGCTCCGACCGCATCGGCACCAGGATACGCCGCGCCACAGCAATCCGAACCGCCTGTGCCGCGCTGATCCGTGCGGTCCGCCGTTGCAGCGGGTCAGACGTCGCACAGACTCACGGCCTGCCGAAGCCCTTCCAGCGGGTTGCGCGTGGGAATGAATTCCTGCCCGACGTAGCCCTGATAGCCGATCTCCAGCAGTTTGCGCATCACCGGCGGGTACTGGATCTCCTGGTTTTCGTCCAGCTCACCGCGTCCCGGATTGCCGGCAGTGTGGACGTGGCCCAGGATGTCCTTTGTCTGTTCGAGCCGCCGGATCAGGTCGCCGTTCATGATCTGTACGTGGTAGATGTCGAACAGCAGCCGCACGCGCGGTGAGCCGACGCGACGGATGATGTCCGCCACGTAGTCCAGGTCGTCGCCCTGGTAGCCGGGATGCCCCTTCATGGGGTGCGAGTCGTCGCGGGTGTTGAGGTGTTCCAGGCAGATGTTGACGCCTTTCTTTTCCGCGTAGCCCGCGATCTTCTTCAGGCCTTTCACGCAGTTGTCCGCGCCCTCTTCCCGGGAAATCTCGCCGCTGTTGGGATCGTCGGCGTCCCGATACTTGAAGCCGGTGAAAGCGATCACGCTGGGGAAGCCGGCGTCGGCGCAGGCGTCGATGGCCGCCTTCGTCCGCGTGATGACTTCCTCGTGGTAGCGCGGGTTGTTGAATCCCTTCTTGAACGGCGCGCCCGGCATGCCGTTGGGCGCGATCGCGCAGATCAGACCGTGCTTTTTCAGCACGCCCCAGTCCTTGGGATCGACCAGCTCCACCGAGACACAGCCCAGTTGGACCGCGACACGCGCCGTCTTTTCGATGCTCCACTTTTCGCCGGCGGAGTTGAAGCACCAGAACACGATCGACTGCTTGATTCGTCCACGCCGGACGGCTCGGCCGGAGCGGCCGTCCGCAGCCTGCGTCCGCGACCGGCCGGCAAAGGCCGTCGCGGCGGCACTTCCCAACAGTGCCTTCAGCCATCGACGGCGCGGCAGACCACCGGAAAACGAAGCAGTGTGACTGGGGGAATCGACCGGTGTACCGGGTGTGGGGATTCTCCGTCGTTCGCTCATTGCCAGTTCCTTGTTTCGAGGCCACGGGATGTGCGCGGCATCCTCCGCGCTCTGGCGGATCTTCAGCACGCCGAATCTCCGGCGTGTTTCGCAGCGCAGCGTGACGATGTCAAGCGTCATGCGGCCGGAGACGGTGCGACCGGCCGCGTCACGTTTCGGCCGGAGCCGCTTGGTCAATGGTCGTTGGACGGCATCATCTGCCAGGCGGCGACGCGATGGACGTGAACGGGGCCGCCGACGGCGAACAAGCGCACGCCCAGACTGTCGCGCCGCGCCGGATAGATTCGCCGCACGACCGCCTGCCGCCCCTCGTTGGCGAAGACTTCCACGATGGACTTGTCCACGAACACACGCAGCGTCAGCCGCTCGTCCGGCTTCAGTGCGAACGGGCCGGCTTCGAGACCCGTGTGGTCGCCGTCGCGGTTCGACTTCGTCGGGTCGATCGCCAGCTTGTGATTGGCGGCGTCGTAGTAGACGGCGGTTTGCTCCTCTCCGTCGGGCGAGCAGCAGACCTTCACGCCGAAGCGGCGGGCCTTCCGCACGTCCGCCTCGATGATCAGCTCCAGCGAGTCGCCGCGGATCGAGTCCAGGGTGTGCGAAGCGTCGGCCGGGATGTCCAGGTCGGTCACGGTCCGGCCGTCGTACCGCAGCCGCTCGATCTCTTCGGGCGGATTCATCCGCAGGATGCCGTCCTTGCCCAGAGTCAGCACCCGCGGCAGGCTCATCGTGCCCGACCACAGTGGGCTGGCCGGCGGTCCGAACTTCGGGCGGTCCATCACCCACGCCCACATGATGCGGCGGCCTTTGTCGTCCAGCAGGCTCTCCGGAGCGAAGAACGTGTTGTCGTTCCAGCTCATCTGCGCGTGGAACTCGGGGTGGAACTGCTCGTCCTTCCACTGCCCCAGATAGTACCGGCAGCCCAGCCGGTGGCTGATGCACAGCAGCATGTCCTTGTCGCCGATGCGGAACAGGTCCGGGCACGACACGTCTTCGTTCAGCGACACGCCTTCGACGCCGTGCGCGAACAGGTCGCCGACGTACTGCCACGGTCCCTCCATGGTGGGTGATTTGGCGACGGCCGGCCGCGTTCCGCCGAAGATCGCATAGTAGGTGTCGTTCTCGACCCAGCCGAACGGGTCCCACGAGCGGTAGCGGCCGTGAAACGGATCGCCCGGCTTCGTCTTGGGCGTGATGGGATTGCTGGGCAGCTTCTTCCAGGTGTTCAGCTCGTCGTCGAGGGCCACGGCCAGGGCGTTGCCCTGTCCGACCTGGTGGTAGCACATCGTCGGGCGGCCTTCCTTGTTCAGGAAGCAGTTGCCGCTGAACATGCCCGACACCAACCCGGTCGGATGATGCCGCCAGTGGAACAGGTCGGTGCTGGAGACGTGTCCCCAGTTGTGGCCGCGGCTGTCCTGAAAGATGTAGAACAGGTGGTAACGGCCCTTCCAGTAGATCGCCCCGTTGGGATCGAAGGGCATGCAGCGGCCTTCGGGCGTGACGAAGTGATAGCCCGGTCGGTGCGGGTCGCTGGCCAGCGCCTCCCGCAGGCTGCGTGCCAGTTCGAAGGTTCGCTGGTCGGCCGCGAGTTTCGGACGGGGCGGTTCGCGCGAGGCCATCAGATAGGCTTCGCCGGGCCCCAGGTGCAGGTGTCCGCCTTCGATCCGGGCGTTGCCGACCAGTGTGACCACCGGGAACCGGCCGGCGCGGTCGTGAAGCCGGCCGCCTTCGAAATCCCACCATGCGATCGGCTTCGGATCCGACGCGTCGTTGGGCCGGAGTGCTTGCAGTTGTTCGGCCGTCAGCGCTCGGTCATAGATGCGGGCGTCGTCGATCGTGCCGGCGAAGTAGCGATTCGGGGCGGCCGCTTCCAGGTGCCGGAGCCCCATCAGCACATGGCTGTCCGGGCCGAACGTCTCCTGCTCGCTGGCCGTGTAGCGCGCGTATTCGGCACCGTTGCGGTAGATCGTGATCTGTCGGCCCTGGTAGGCGATGGCGATCTGGACCAGCGTGCGGTCATCGGCGGTTTCGGCGGGCAAGCGTTTCTGATCCCGCTGCGTGCGGCGGAAGAAATTGCTGCCGGCCATCCATTTGCCGGGTTCGATCTCGCCAAAGACGATCGCATCGAAGACACCGCCCGGCTTTTCGATCGTCAGCACGCTGCCGCCCCGCTGCTGAAGATTCGCCAGCGTCACCCAAGCCACCAGCGTCTTGTCCCGCAACGGAGCGGCACCATCAGCCGCACAGACGGACGAACTGCCGGCGAGCCAACAGGCCAGCGGAACGGCCCACATCAGCGCTCCGGGATGCCGATGTTTCTTTGACACGGTTGCCTCCCTTCCGGTAGCTGGATGCTTTGGCTGAAAAAAGGCCGGCGGACCACAAAGCGACTGCATTGTGCATGTGTGGCTCCGGTGCGAGTGCCCCGGGTCCGCAATGTGGTCGCGAATACCGGCATGCGTCAATCATTCGCGCCTGCGGACGAAAGGGGCGGAGTGCTCGACCGCAATAGGTGCAGGCCGAAACGTCTTGACGCTGAGATCGCCGCACGGTTGAACGACAACGGTGACCGCGCCGTCGGCCTGCGTCCACAGCAGGCTTTCCGCGTGCCGATATACTGCCCGGAGGCGTTGCAGGAAATCGACCGCGCGGGGGCGGCCTTCGCTGACGACGACGTATGCGGGGCGGGCCCAGGCCACGAATTCGGGCGTCGAGGAGCGGGCGCTGCCATGGTGCGGGGCCGTGACCACGTCGAACCGACCCGGCGTGTGGGCGATCAGCTCCGCCAGTCCCGCGCCCTCCAGGTCCGCAGGCAGCAGAATCCGCCGGCCGGCGAATTCGACCAGCAGCACACAACTGGCTTCGTTGTCACTCACCGCCCGTGCCGACCACGGCGGCCAGAGCACCGACACACGCACCGGCGAATCGAACACCAGCCGGTCACCGCGGTGCACGAAACGCACCGGCACGTGCATTTCGGCCAGTTCCGTTTTGATCAACGTGACGGCCGCCTCGTCGCTTTCGAAGAACATCCGCGGGGCGAACACCGCGCCGATCGGCACCAGCCGCCGCAACTGCGGCAACGCATTGAAGTGGTCGATGTCGGCGTGCGA
>RFHO01000020.1 GCA_003696385.1 Planctomycetota bacterium
CAGCGGAGAGCTTCAGGACGTCGATGATCCGACGTCGCTGGTGAAGAAGGATGCCACGTGGCTGCGCGGATATGTCGTCTACGATCGGACGAACGGGCGGTACCGCTACGAATCAAAAGGGGTGGTCCGTTGGCTCGACGGGCCGGTCGCGCGGGTCGGTGTGGAGAATGCTTTTTCGTTCGACGGATCGGCGTATCGGTGCTACGAGCGGCAGAAGAATGCCCCCGAGGTGCCTGGTCCGGGTGACGATCCGGGGCGCGGGTCGATTCGCAGCAGCGGCGGTTGTTCGTACGTCAAGGCCGGCAATCCGTTGGGTGCTACCGATATGGGGGGTGTGGGTGCCTTCCCGCCGTTTTTTTCGATCGGTGGCGCAAACCGCTGCATCACGCGGCCTCTTTCGGAGGTCCTGCGGTATGTCGCCGATCAGTTTGGAGAGTCGGCCGTGGAGATCACGGACAAGGGAAATGACACCTGGACGATTCTGTTGAAGATCGACAAACCGCTTGCGACCGATCCCGGTGAACAGGTCCGGATCGACTATGACATCAAACGCGGTGGGATCATCACGGCGGCCGAGACGTCGGGATTAAGCAAGGAGAGGAAACGCGTCCCCTGGATGCGGCTCGTCTATGACTACGAGCGGACGGAGGACGGGTTCTGGGTTCCGCGACGTGTCGCCCAGGTCGCCCTGCTGATGAAGGTGGTGCACCTGTCGAAGTTCCGCGACATCAAGATCAATCCTCCGGTCACCGACGCCACGTTCCGCATCGAGTTTCCGCCGGGCTGTCTGGTCGATGACGAGATCGCCCAACGATCGTATTACGTCGGTGAGGATCCGGCGAACCAGCAAGTGGCCATCGAGCGATTCATGGAACGTTTTGGACTGACGCAGCGGCATCCCGTCGGGGAGTCGGACACTCGTTGGCGGACCGTGCTGATCGTGGGTAACGTTCTGCTGTTCGCGGGTGTGCTGGCGTTTCTGGCGTTTCGGAAGTGGCGTGCCTCGCGGAGGGCGATCGGGCTGCTGTTGTGCGCGTCGGCGGTCACGTCGTCCGTTTCCGCCGCACCGTCGCCGCCTTCGGGTGGCGATATGGTCTCACACGCCCCCGGCGAACGGATCTGGGTTTCGCAGTGCGGGCTGAACGCGTGCCTGTTCACGCTGCGGTACTTCGAGGTGCGGAGCGAACCGGAGCTGGTCCGCGAGCAGTTGCACGCCACGGCCGAGGGCGTGCTGCTGAGTGATCTGCGGAACGTGCTGGAGGGCTACGATCTGGTCGTGCAGCCTCGTCGTGGGGTAACGGTCGCCGCCTTGCAAAGGGCTTTGCAGCCGGGAACCGTCGCCATCATTCCGATCCGCGTCGGGGAACGACGCCATCACTATCTGGTCGGGGTCGCCGATCGAAACGGACGGCCGATGCTGGCGGACGTGCCGTACCAGGTGCGGCCGCTGGCGGAAGCTTTGAAGGATGAGCGGTTGAAGGCCACGCAGGGGCTGGTGCTGTTCGTCCGCCGCCCAGTTGGCAGGCGTCCGCCGATGGCGGACCGCGTGAAGGTCCACCCTCCGCGAGTCGACGTGGGGACGTTCCGGATCTCCGGTCCCGACGTGGCGCAGAAGCCCAGGAGGAGCGCGACGTTCGAAATCGAGAATCCGACCGATGCGGCCGTTATGGTGAGACGCGTCGAAAGCTCCTGTGGTTGCACGATCCCGGAATGGCGGGGAGGAGTCATTCCGGCGGGGCGTCGGCAGCGCGTACGGTTGGAGATTTTTCGGCCCGCGTGGGGAACAGGGCCTCAACGCCGGCTGGTGGTGCTCGTCTTTGCGGACGGAAGTGAACGGCGCGTCGAAGTGGTCGGCACGGGGATCCCCGATGAGCAGGCGCTCGCCTTGGGAGTGTCGCCGAAGCGGTTGTTCGTGTCCGTTCCGCGGCCGCTCCGTCGCGGTGCGGAGTTCGCCGTGCCGCGAAAAGTGCTTGTCGAGAACTGTTTGCCGGAGGAACTGCGGGTTCACTCCGACGTGCCGTGGCTCAGTTGGCGGCTGGAGCCGGCGGTACGGGGCGCAACGATCGCGCAGCCGGTCCTGCGGTGGACCGACGACGTGATCGCCCGACTGCGCGTTCTGGACAACCGGCTGGTGGTGCCGTCGACGTTCGTCAAACGCCGGGATGGACACGAAGAACGCGTCCGCGCCGAGATCGAGATGGCGCTGGAGGACGTCGTTCGCGTGGAACCCGCCCTGTTGCGACTGAGCGATCGCCAAAGCACCGGTACCGTGACGATCGCGTCCTCCATGCCGGACCTGCTGACGCTCACGCCGGTGCGGGTCTGGTCGGACGCGGACGGGCCGCGGTTGGAAATGCGACGCTCCGACGCGGGAAGCGTTCAGGTCACGGTGGCGTTCGAGGAACCGCCGCACCGGTCGCTGTTCGTAGTTCACTGCCTGCTGAAGGCGTCCGACGGGGTGGAGCAGACGACGTCGTTTGTGGTGGCCTACGGTCGCGGGGGCCGATGACATGACGCGGCGGGTAGCGCAGCGCCGGTCGGCTCCGGTCTCCAGCAGTCGGCCGGAGCACACGGTGCGGACGTGTGACGGCGGGCCGTCGCGGGTCCACCGGGGTGACGGATTCACGGTGGTGGAGCTGGTCGTGACGTTGGGCGTGATCGGTCTGCTGGTCGCCCTGCTCTTGCCGGCAGTTCAACAGGCGCGGGAAGCGGCGCGGCGGACGACGTGTGAGAACCACCTGAAACAAATCGCTGCGGCGCTGCACGCTTACCATGCCACGTACGGCAGTTTTCCGCCCGGGGCCGTTGCCCGGGCCCCGCTGGTTCCCGTCCCCGTTTGCGCCACGGGCGTGACGCTTCCGGGGGCCGATCTGTGGCAGGAAGCGCGGTCCGGTGAGGGATGGCAGGGTACCAGTTGGATGGTGCTCGTGCTGCCGCTGCTGGACCGGGGCACGATGTCCCGGCGGTGGTCATTTTCCAAGAGCGTTACTGGGAATCGCGCAGTGGCGGAACAGGACATACCGTTGTTCTACTGTCCTTCGCGGCGCTCGAGGGTCGTCAATCCGGGCATCATGTTCGAATCATGGACGAGGGGTGGCAACGACTATGGTGGCTGTATCGGTGCCTGCAATGGCTTTCATAATTGCGGGGCACACGAAACGTGGACGATCGCGTTCGGCCGTCGGCCCGGCGGTCGGTGTCGCGGCGTTTTCGGTGTCAATTCGCACACGCGGCTGGCGGACGTGACCGACGGCGCGTCCCAAACCGTGCTGATCGGCGAGGTGCAGCGGCTGGATCTGGGTGAGGATGCGACGAC
>RFHO01000215.1 GCA_003696385.1 Planctomycetota bacterium
CACTTCCGGACGTACGGGAATCAGCCGGCGCACCCACGAGGCCACATCGGCAGTGGCTGCGGACAGCCGCGCGGACACCGGCTATACTCCGCCGGTTCGTGGCTCGCCGTTCGTTGCGACCCGGCCGCGCCGATTCGGTGCATCGAACGCCCGTCCGGCCAGGGCACGCGATGCATGCCGGGCCGATCGGAACGCATCGGAGACGCCGCGGCCCCGGTCTCATTCCGCCGCGGGAATCCGGCGATCCGCCAGTGGCGGATCGAGACGCGAACGATCGCCGGATAGGCGCGCTGCGCATCGCGAGCCGGGACACATTCCCGCGGCCGCCCCGTGCGTCGGTGACGCGACCGACGGCCGGCTGCCCGTCAGACACGTCGCTGCGACTGGAGAAAGGACACAAGGCGTGAACGTGTTGGGCCCCATTTTCGCGCGCGAGGTCTATGTCGCTCCACGGCACCCGCGGCATTTCTTCGTGCGGGCGGCGTATGTGGCCCTGCTGTGCGTCCTGATGTACACGGCGGCTCAGACGACGTTCGGCTGGCAGGAAGTCCGTACGATCGGCGACCTGGCCCGCTTCGGCGCCTTGTGCTTCCAGTTGTTCGCACTACTGCAGTTGACCCTGGTGATGTTTTTCGGCCTGCTGCTGGCCGCCTCGAGTATTGCCCAGGAAAAGGACCGGCGAACGCTGATCCTGCTGCTCATGACCGATCTGCGCAATCACGAGCTGGTGCTGGGCAAGCTGTTTGCGGCGCTGCTCGTCGTGTTCGTATTGCTGGGGGTTTCGCTGCCGGTATTCGCATTGCTTCATCTGCTGGGTGGTGTGAGTCTGTCTCAGATCGTCTGGTCGCTGCTGCTGTCGGGGGCGGCGGCTTATGCTACCGGAAGTTGGGGGACACTGGTCGCCTACTGGCGGGACAAGACCTTTCAGACGCTGGCTGTCAGCGTGCTGGGCATGGTGCTGTTTTTCGGCCTGACGGAACTTCTCGGCGCGACCGTGCCGGCGGTTTCGACGTGGCTCATGGCCCTGAGCCCCTATCGTTCGCTGCTGCTGATTCTCGATCCGTTTTCGGATCACGTGCAGACCGCCGGTGCGGCCGTCCTGTCGCTGTTGGCTCTCGGTTGCGTGCTGAACGCGGTAACCATCGCCCGGTTGCGCGTGTGGAATCCGTCCCAGGCGGTCTACGCGGCTCCCGCCGAAGAAAGCGATGCGGCAACAGGGGCGAAACGGGTCCGCCATCGCCGCATCTGGTCGAATCCCGTACTGTGGCGCGAGATCCGTACGCGCGCGTACGGCCGCCGGGTCGTCGTCATCAAAGGCGTTTATGGTCTGATCGCACTGGCGGCTCTGGCTTGGGTCGGCGACACCGGGGGCGAACTGGTATTGGGGATGCTGCATCCTGCCGCGTTCGCCTTTGCCGGATTGACCGTGCTGACGCTGCTGATGGTCAATGCCCAGGCCGTCACATCGCTGACCAGCGAACGCGACGCAAAGACGCTCGAGCTGCTGCTGGTCACGGACATCACGGCGCGGGAGTTCATTTTCGGCAAAATGGTCGGCGTGTTGTACAACGCGAAGGAGCTGATCCTGGTTCCGATGCTGATTGCAGTCTTTTACTGGCAACTGGGACGGCTGACCGCCGAGAACCTCACCTACCTGCTGCTGGGATACGCCGTGCTCGTACTGTTCGCCGCGATGCTGGGACTGCATGCCGGATTGAGTTTCGAAAGCTCGCGCTCGGCCATCGGCAACAGCCTGGGCACGATGTTCTTCCTGTTCGTCGGGATCTTCGTGTTCATGCTTCTGCTTCTGGAGGCCCGGTCGTCGTTCTTCATCCAGTTTCAGAGCTTCCTGTTGTTCATCATCGTGGGCAGCATCGGCCTGTACACGTCGCTGACCCACAAGAATCCTTCCAGCGCTCTGACGCTCGCCGCCGGGCTGTTGCCCTTCTTCACCTTCTACGCGATTACCGAATACCTGCTCGGAGGGACCCTCGGCGTCTGTCTCGCCATCGGCGTCGCCTATGGCTTCGCGACGCTGGCCATGCTGATTCCGGCGGTCAGCGAGTTCGACGTGGCGCTGGGCCGCACCACAATGGACAAGGGGTGAACGCCGCTCGCGGCTCGTGGCGTGCCGTGCGGAGCCTCACCGGCTGCCGACTCGCCCACAGACACCTTTGCAAGGGCCGGACAGATGGAAGACGATCACGCCGTCCCGATCGGCATCGACCTGGGAACGACGCTCTCGGTGATGGCATACGTCAACGAACACGGCGAGCCGATCACGATTCCCAACACCGAAGGCGACCTGTTGACGCCCAGCGCCGTGCTGTTCGACGTCGACACCGTGACGGTCGGCAAGGAAGCCCTGAAGGCCGCTGCGCTGGAGCCGGACAGCTTCGCTGCCTTCGTCAAGCGAGACATGGGTAAACCGTTCTACCATCGGCCCATCCGCGGAAAACCGTTGCCGCCCGAAGTCATACAGTCGTTGATTCTCCGGAAATTGCGACTGGAGGCTGAACTGGCCCTGAAGCGTCCCTTGCGCGGCGCCGTCGTCACCGTCCCGGCATACTTCAACGAACCGCGGCGCAAGGCCACTCAGGACGCCGGCGTGCTCGCCGGCTTGAACGTGCTGGACATCATCAACGAACCGACCGCCGCCGCGATCGCCTACGGTCTGAAGGGGGCCTTTCTGAATCCCGACGGCAGTGCCAGGCGCCCCGAACGCATCCTGGTCTACGATCTTGGCGGCGGCACGTTCGACGTGACGCTGATGCAGATCGAAGGCCGCCTTTACCGCACGCTGGCCACCGGCGGTGACGTGCACCTGGGTGGGCTGGACTTCGATCGCCGTCTGGTCGACTTCGTAGTCGGGAAATACGTGGCCGCCGGCGGCGCCGACCTGCGCCGGGACGCCGGCCACTTCCATCGCCTGCTGCGCGAAGCAGAGGACGTCAAACGAACACTCTCCAGCCGTGAGCAGACTCATTTCACGTATGACTTCGGCGGGCATGCTTTCCGCCTGCCGATCACCCGGGCGGAGTTCGAATCGCTGATCGAAGACCTGATCGCCCGCACGCTCTTCACGATCCGCAGCGTGTGCCGCGCCGCTCAGGTCAACCCATCCGAAGTGACTCGCGTGCTGCTCGTGGGCGGATCGACCCGCATTCCGCTGGTCGCGCGGACGCTGCAACAGTCTCTGAACGTGCCGGTCGAACGCGTCCCCAATACGGACGAAATCGTCGCGCACGGAGCGGCACTGTACGCAAACCTGCTCACGCATAGCCCGAAGGGGAAACCGCCGATCACCATACAGAACGTCAATTCCCACGCCCTCGGAGTGCTGGGAACGGAAAAGGCCACCGGACGCCCGCGTGTGGCCGTGATCATTCCGGCAAACACGCCGCTGCCGGTCACCCGAGGCAAACGGTTCTCCACCGAACGGGAGGGCCAGCACAGTGTCCGCGCACGCATCGTCGAAGGCGGAGACCGAACGGGCAAGAACGCCACGCAGATCGGCGAATGCGTTGTGCGCGACCTGCCGCAAGGACTCCCCAAGGACACGCCGGTCGAAGTGTTTTTCTCGTACGGCACCAATGGCCGGCTCACCGTCCGGGCGCGGTTACCGGAACAAAACCGGGAGGCCGTCCTGACCATCCGCCGGGACACCGGATTGGACGACCAGGCCCGGCAGCAGTGGGCAGAACGGCTCAAACTGCTGCGCATCGCCGGATTGGAAGACACCGAACCGGCGTGACGAGCTGCCCGCGGAACGTCGCGACGGCACGCGGCTGTTCGTAAAACGCGCCCACACGCCGCGATGGGTCGCGCAATCGCTACGATCGGCAACTCGGCTGCCACCCGTCCTCGCGGCAATGCGGCGTTGCCGCGTTTTTTGCCGCCACCAACCGCTTCTCCCCGCATTCACTGCACCGCGCACTATGTTCGTTGGGCGGAACGCCGTTTCCCGCGCCGCCAACACGCACGCGCCGCGTTGCTGCCGCCGATCGCACTGTTGCTTCAGATGAGGGATTTTCGCAATGCCAGGACACACGCAACCGGAATCCGCGCATCCGACCGACGACGCTCGCGCCGAAACGCCGACCGTCGAAAACGCGTCGTCCGCTGCAGCCATGACAGCGGCCACGGACGCCGCCGAATCGGCAGCCGCGGACTCCGGTGGATCGGCGGCCACGAGCGTCGAGTCGGCTCGGCCGGCCGAGGCCGACTCCGAAAACGAAACCGACTGGCAGGCGATCGTCGCCGAAAAGGATGAACTCATCGCCGCGCTGACCGAACGGCTCGAAGAAGCGGCCGAGCAACTGGATCGTCTGAAACGAACCGTCGGCGAAAACGGCCTGCTGGTCGCCGGACTGCCTCGTCCGGTCGTCGAACAGCAGCAGCGACTGGCGTCCATGCTCTCAGACGTTCTGGACGCCTGGACGGATCCCGAACATTCGCCTTGGGACGAGATCACGCGCCGTCTCGACCGGCTCGACGTCGCGCTGCACGACGGCTTCGAAGCACAAGCAGAACTCATAGCCTCCCTGCGGGAGGCGGCGGCAGCCTCGCATTCGAGACCACCGGCAGCGCCGACGGACGAGCAAAACGCAGTCGACGCTCCGGCCGATGCAGCCACGGACAACGACCTGCCCGCCCAGCAGGAGAACCAAACCGCGGCCCAGCCGACTGTTGCCGGAACCGAAGCCGACGCACAGACGCCGGCGGCCGATCTGCGGAGTACTCAAAGCTCCGTGGAAGCAGCCTTCGACCACGTCTCCGACCTGCTCGCGGCCGCAGACGGCGGAGCCGACCCCGAAGGTCGAACCGTGCTCGATGTCACCGAGCTGGCGCTTCCGGAGCCGATCGCCGACGACGAAACGGACGTCCAGACGCTGCAAGCGGCCGTGGCGGAGCGCGACGAATGCATCGTCTCCCTGCTGCGGTCCCTGCGGCAGGCACTGCACCCGGACCGGGCGATTCCTTGGCGTGAGGTGCTCAGCGGCACCGTCCAGGACGAATCCCGCCTCGCGCACATCGAACAACTCGAACAGCGCTTGCAGGAAGCCCTCCGCACCGCCGAAATCGAATTGTCGCTCGAGCGCGCACAACTCGCTCGTGAAAAGACGCGACTGCAGCGGGAATTGGAACAGTTGCAGCGAACCCGCCCGCAAGGCTCACAAGACGCCGACACGCCGCGCTGGCTGCGCTTTCTGGCCGGTTCGAAACGGAGCTGAATTCAATGCGCCGCGGACACACGCACGCTCATCGGCACCTTTCACCGGTTGTGGCGCAGCGGAGGCGCGAGCACCTTTCGTAACAGCCGTTTCGCGTTCGGCCGCAGCCCGCGGGTTTGCGCGCCACCCGTGCTCCCCGTCCTTCGAACGGCATCCGACGTGCGATTGGCCATCGCCGCGGACATCGGTCAGGCCGGCAACCCTCTCACGCCGGCCCGAAACGCGTAGCGTCAGATCACGAAATCCGACTCGCGGCCCAGAATCCGATCGATCAACTCGTCGGGCAGTTCGATCGACGGCTGATGTGCCGGGTCCGCGTCCGTGGGATTGATGCCGCAATACTGCGCCCACTGCCCCAGATGCCGCCAGCGCCCGGCCCGCTTGGGCTCGTGTGGAAGCACAGGAGTCGTGCAGCGATTGCAGCCGATCGTGGCATACCCCTGGAAATGCAGCGGATTGACGATCACGTTGTGCCGTTCGATGTAGTCTTCGAGCTGGGCATCGCTGAAATTGGCCAGCGGGTTGACACGCAGCGCATTGTTGTCCGGATCGACCGCCAGAATGGGGCACTCGGCGCGGCGACCACCGTCGGCGCGGCGCAGGCTGCCGATCAGGGCATCGAATTGGTCCGACACCTTGCGCAGCGGCTCGACTTTCCGCAGCCGACAGCATTCCTGCTGCCCGTCGGGGGTCAGATACAACACGCCCCGCTCCCGCGTCTGCTCTTCCATCGTCTTTTCCGGCCGCAAAGTTACGATCTCCAAGCCGTATTCGCGGGCGATCCGATCGCGCGTCTCCAGAGTCTCCGGAAACATGACCCCCGTGTCGACGAACAGCACGCGGATCGGCAGTTTCAGCGAGTGGATCATGTGACAGATCACGCTGCCCGAGCGCTGCATCGCCGAAATGGCGGCCACCCGCGTCCCGAACACGTCGTAGGCCCACTGCAGCAGCTCCTGCGGGCTGCGTTGCTCGAACACGTGATTTCGATCGATCAAGTCCGCCTGCGTCAATCGTCCCATCGGTCGTTCAACACTCCGTTGTCCGCCAAGGAAAACATGCCCCTTTGCACGGCCGTCCCCCGACGACTTGCCGCCGTGGCACCCGCACGTACAACGGCACAGGCGGTTCGCCCTTGCACCACTTCCCGCCGGAATCGTCCCCGGCCGCACGAACAGCCGTGCCGCCATCGCACACCAACGGGGAATGCAATTATGGGCGCGCCGGCCGCCCGGAGAATGCCGATATTGGCCGTTCGGCAAAGGCTCGTTCGCTATTGTGCCGGAGCCGCCGCGCGCGACTGCAGGATCTTCTCCAGAACCCGCGGCGGAGACATTGGAAGGCGGTCCATCCGTACGCCCACGGCGCGGTAGATGGCGTTGGCGATCGCGGCCGGCGGCGGCACGATGGGCACTTCGCCCACCCCACGCACGCCGTAGGGATGGTTCGGATCGGGCACCTCGACGATGATCGTGTCGATCATCGGTACGTCGTAGCAGGTGGGAATACGGTAGTCCAGAAAGGTATTGTTGAGCATCCGCCCCTGATCGTCGTAGATGTACTCTTCGTTCAGAGCCCACCCGATGCCCTGGACGACGCCCCCCTGCATCTGCCCCTCGACGTAACTGGGATGTACGGCGCAGCCTGCGTCCTGTGCGACCGTGAACCGCAGGATCTGGACCTTCCCGGTGTCCGGATCCACTTCCACGTCCACCACTTCCGTGGCGAACGCCCCCCCCTGGTTCGCCTTCCCCGAGGTTCCCCGACCGACTATCGGCTCACCAGTCGACGGAACCAGTGCCGCCAGTTCCTTGAACGTGAACGCCTGACCGTCCGGACCGACGACCCGTCCGTCCTCGTACCGGACCTGATCGACCGGACAATCCCAGATCAGCGCTGCCCGCTCGCACATCTGCCGCTGGATGTCTTTCGCCGCCTCGATGGCCGCGATGCCCGTGGAGAAAGTGACGCGGCTCCCCCCGGTCACGTCGGTGTACCCGACGCTGTCAGTGTCCGCCACCAACGGCTGGACGTCTTCCGCGGCGATGCCCAAGGTTTCGGCCAGTTGCATCGCCACCGAGGTCCGGGTTCCGCCGATATCGGTCGATCCTTCGACCAGAGAAACCGTCCCGTCGGGATTGACCGTCGCGACCACCGTCGACTTCAGACCGACGTTGAACCAGAACCCGGACGCAACACCGCGACCGCGGTTCGGCCCTTTCAGCTCCGACCGGTAATGCTCACTGTTGAGAATCGCCTCCACCGTCTCCTTCATGCCGATCCGCGAATACGTCACGCCGTCAATCCGCCGCGTCCCCTCGACGGCCGCGTTCTTCAACCGGAACTCCAACGGATCCATGCCCAACTGCTCGCAGATCTCGTCGATCACGGTTTCGGCGGCGAATGCGGCATTTGTCGCCCCCGGCGCCCGGTAGGCATTGGTTCGCGGCTTGTTCACGCAGACGTCGTACCCGTCGATCCGACCGTTGGGTACGTCGTAGCAGGCAAAGATGCACATGCAACCGGGGTTGATCGGCGAACCCGGAAACGCACCGGCCTCATAGGCCAGATACGCTTCGGCCGCCGTGATCCGGCCGTCCCGGTCCGCCCCCATCTTCACGCGGATGTACGAACCCGGAGTGGGTCCAGTCCCCTCGAGGACTTCCGAACGGTCCATCACCAGTTTCACCGGACGGCCGCTCTTTTTCGCCAGCAGGGCCGCCACCGGCTCAAGGTACACCGAAATCTTGCCGCCAAAACCACCGCCGATCTCCGTGGGAATCACCCGCACCCGGGAGACCGGAAGCCCCAGCAGTTCGGCGGTCTGCTGCCGCGCCGTAAACGAGCCCTGCGTACACGTCCAGATGGTCACATGGCCGTCCGGGTTCCACAGCGCCGTGGCGGCATGCGGCTCGATATACCCCTGATGCACGGTCGCCGTGCGGAACTCCCGCTCGACGATCACCGCTGCCCGGGCAAACCCTGCCTCGACATCGCCCTTCTCGTAATGAAAGTGCTTGGCCACATTCGTGGGACGGTCGCCCGTCCCGCCGCCGAACTCTTCGGTCCGCACGTCCTCGTTCAATACCGGAGCGTCGTCCGACATCGCCTCCAGCACGTCCAGGACCGGCGGCAGGATTTCGTATTCCACGCGGATCCTCTGCGCGGCCTCGCGGGCGATGTGGATCGAATCGGCCGCCACCGCGGCCACGGCATGCCCCTTGTAGAGCACCTTGTTGCGGGCCATCACGTTCTGGCTCAGGTGGCCCAGATTCACCGCGCCCTCACCCAACTCGACAATCCGGTTGCTGACGTCCGGGAAGTCTTCCCGCGTGACCACCGCATGCACGCCCGGCATCGCCTCGGCAGCGCTGGTATCGATCGACACGATCCGCGCATGAGCGTGCGGGCTCCGCAGCATCGCCGCGTACAGCATGCCCGGCAGGTGCGTGTCCGCTCCGTACCGCGCCCGTCCGGTCACCTTGTCCACACCGTCGTGACGGACCGGACGCGTCCCCAACACGCGGTACTTCCGCTGCCGTTGTTTTTCGACCGTGGCCATGCCTGTCGCTCCTGGTCTCGATTCGCTCGTCACGCCACCGGACGTCGACCCATCCAAACGCCGCCCACCCTCCGCCGCAACCATACCCGCTGCTCAATGCTCAGACGCCGCCGCGGCACAGGCCTGAACCGCTCGTACGATCTTGTCGTACCCTGTGCAGCGGCACAGGTTCCCCGCCAGAAAGAACCGGATCTGCTGCTCGGTGGGATTCGGGTTTTCCTCGAGCAGGGCCTTGGCCGCCACCAGGAAACCGGGGGTGCAGATCCCACACTGCAACGCCGCGCCCTCGAGAAAAGCCTGCTGCAGAGGATGCAACGCATCCGGCCCCGCCATGCCTTCGATCGTCTCGATCTCCGCACCGTCACACTCGACCGCCAGAACCAGGCAGCTGTCGACGATCCGCCCGTTCAGACGAACGGTGCAGGCGCCGCAGTTGCCATTGGAACACCCTTCCTTGGTTCCCGTGAAGTCCAATACATCGCGGAGTACTTCCAGCAACGTCTGCCGCGGTTCGCACAGAAAGTCCGTCGGCTCGCCGTTGATCACCGCACTCACTACGCGTTTCTTCGCCATCTGGGTTCCTCGAAACTTTGCGGTGTCCGCCCCGACGCGACAGCGTCGGCCTCATTGGAGCGGCGCCCAGCTCCCCGGTTTCAATGTCCCGGACAGTAGTCCAGCGACTCGCCACGAGCCCGTGCCGCCGCCGCACGCACGACACGCTGCACCAGCACACCCGTCACGTGCGAGCGGAACGCCTTCGTCCCCCGCATGTCGTCGATCGGCCGGATGACCGCCCGCGCCGCTTCGGCCGCATCGGACAGCGCGGCCTCGTCATCCACGCTCCGTCCAACCAGAACTCGAGCGGCCTCCTCGGCCAACAGCGGGGTCGGCGCCACCGCTCCCAGACCGATCCGCGCGGCGGCGACCGTCCGTCCGTCGTCCTCCAGCTGAACCGATGCACCGACACCCACCACAGCGATGTCCATTTCGTTGCGGGGAATGAAACGCCGATAATGCGAACCGCTCCGCGGCGGCCGCGGCGGCATCCGCAGTTCCACCAGCAGCTCCCCCGCCTCCAGAACGTTCCCGCCCGGCCCCGTGAAGAACCGCTCGATCGGCACTTCGCGCGGCCCATTCGGACCGGCGATCACACAGACGGCCTGCAAGGCGATCAGCGCGGGGACGGAATCGGCCGCGGGGCTGGAATTGCACACGTTTCCGCCGATGCTGGCTCGGTTCTGGATCTGGATACCTCCAATGATTCGGGCGGCGTCGGCCAGCGCGGCATAGTCCTGCGCCACCCCTTCATTCCGATAGACGTCGCTGCAGGGTACCGCCGCACCCAGCCGCAAGCCGTCGTCGCTGACCACCAGCGCATTGAGCTCGGGAATCTTTTTGACGTCCACCACCAGCGCGGGTCGGCGGCGTCCCGTCCGCATCTGGTCGATCAGGTCGGTGCCGCCAGCCAGGCACCGGGCCTGTCCATCGTGTTTCGCCAACGCGGCGATCGCCTCGTCCAGCGTCGTCGGAGCGACATAATCGAAGTCGTGCATGGTGCCTCCCGCAAAGCAGCCCAATGGTGGCGACCGACGGCATGCACCAGTTCGTCCGGACCATCTGGTCGCGGACAGAACACAACCGCAGCACAGCGGATCCGGAAACCGACCGCGCCGCTGCTCCCGGAAGCCCTGCGCGACGATCTCCGCCGCCCACGGCACTCGTCGGAACACCGCTGGGCATGGTAGCGGCACCGTGGTCGCTTCTCAACGCGCTGTGCCCGGCCCGCAAAACCGGCACAATCGTCCCGCTCACCGCAGCCGCGGCCGACCGATCCGTTCCAATTTCCTCCCCCACTACGCGCGTTTTGACCCCCCGGCGGTTGCGAGCTATATGCATGCAGCGGTCGTGTGTCGAAAAACCGCAACCGTCGCCGCGGCGGCCGTTGTTCGCCCTCGCAATCGGTCCTCTACGCCGGAGGCCGCTATCGGTGGTCGACCGGACAATCATGCGTGTGCGCCACGTCGGCCCGTCACCCGGCAGCAGCAAAACGGCGCCGAATGTTTGTCGCACTCGGCACGTCGCCCGCCGTTTCCGCCCCGCGCCCGGCTCTTCCGAAACACGTCCGTTGTCAGAGCCCGTCCGGGGGAACGATGCCGGGTGAACGCGACCACCAACAACGGAGTCTCAAACATGTCCGTCGACGTCGTTGCGTCGGAAATCGAAGCCATGCCCAGCCAGACGGCCACACGCCTGCTCGTACTGTCGGCCCGCAACGACCGTCACATCGACGACTTCATTCTCAAGCCCGGGAAGTGGACGATCGGCGCCGATGCCGGTTGCGACCTGACGATCGACGCCCCCGGCGTGGCGCCGCGCCACGTGCTGCTGATTTGCACCGAACGTCGCGTCCTGATGAAAGCGTGGGATCCGCGGACGTGGCTCAACGAAGGTCCGGTGACCGATGCCACCCTGCGGCCGGGCGACCGCCTTGTGATCGGCCCCATCGAATTCCACGTCCGGCTCGCCACCGACCGGGAAATCCTCGACACGCTGCCGGACGTCGCCGCACAGTCCCTGCCTTCCCACGGCACCTCCGCCCGGCCGTCTCCGACGCCGCCTCCGGAGCGAACTTCCTCACGACAGACGCCATCACCGCCCACGGAAGTCGCCGCGGGCGATTCCGGATCGCAATCCGACGGCCCCACGACGTCGGTTTCCCCCGAGCCGACACTGCGCAAAGCATCCGACCATCTCGGCACCGGCCCGGCCCCGCATGGCGTCGCCCCGGACGACGAGGCGTTCTTCGACGAAACACCTCCCCTGCGGGCTCCGCGAGAAGCCGCCGCGCAGCGGCCGAACGGCGCTGTTCCCGCGGATTCGCAGGCGGCACTGCATTCGACCGCCGCGGATCCCGCCGCCGAATCGTCGGCCCGCCGACTCGCCCTGTACGCCGCGGAACTCGAACAACGGCGCGAAGAACTCGATCGCTGGCAACGGCGTCTGGCTGCCGAGCGCCGATCCGTGATGGACGCCCTGCGCAGGCGCTCCTCCGCCAACGATCGCCAGCAGCCCCGCCGGGAAGCCGAACTGAAACGCCGCGAACACGAACTCGCTCGCCGCGAGGCGACTCTGGAGCGCCGCGAACGGGATCTGCAATCCCGCGAGCGAACGCTGCAACGGCAAGCATTCGAACTGGAGGAACGACAACGCGCCACCGTCGAAACCGAGCAACAGCTCGTCCAGCGAGAACGAAACCTCGAACAGACGAAGCAGACCCTTCAAGACCTGCAAAGCCAACTCCACCGGCGCCAATGTGAGCTCGACGAACTGCGCAGGCAACTGGAGCACCAGGCCGGGCGGCTCCAGACGCAGCGGGCCGAGCTGCAAGCCGAACGCGACGCCTTCGAAGCCGCCAAGGCCGAACTCGAAGAACGCCGCCGCGCCGTCGTCACACAGCTCCAGCAGATCCAACGACAATTCGCCGAGCTCGAGCGGGAAAACGCGCAGCGGGCGGCCGATCTCGCCGAGCTGCGCGAAATCCGCAGGCGATTGAACGAACGGGAAACCCGGCTCCGCGACCTCGCAGAACGCCTCGCCGAACAGCAACGTGTTCTCTCGCAACAGCACGAACAAATCGGCCGCCGGGAACATCAGGCGCGACAAATCCAGCGCGCGGCCGAACGACAACAACAGGCCATCGAAGCGGAACAACGCCGTCTGCGCTCCTGGGCCGCCCAACTGCAGGCCCGCGAGCAGCGTGCTCGACAACAGTATCAGCACGTCGCCCATCTCCGGGCCCGGCTCGAGCAGGACGCGCAGTCCCTGCAGCGCCTGCGAGATCGGCTGGAGGACGATCGCGAACGTCTGGCCGCCGAACGCGCCGAGCTGGAGCACTTTCGCGAGGAACTGGAGCAACAGGCCGCCACGCTGCGACAGCAGTGCGCCGACCTGCAACGGACTCGCCGGCAAACCGAGCGCCGAGAGCGCGAGCTTCAGCAACAGCACGAGCAGATCCACACGGAGCGCCGTCGCCTGGCCGAATTGGCCGAGGAACTCGAACGCCGACAAGCGACGTTGCATCAATTGCGGCAACGGCTCGAACAGGAACGGCGCGACCTGCTGCAACAGGCCACGGCGCTGACCGGCGAACGCTCCGAACTCGCCCGCCGCTTCTACACGCTCCGACAGCACCGCGACCGCCTCCGCAGAGAGCGCGACGAGCTGGAAACGGCCCGCCGCGCGCTCCAGGAAAAGCAGGCCGCTCTGGCCGCGGAAACGGCGGAGGTCCACGAGCAACGCGCGCGTCTGGACCGATGGCATGCCGAACTGCAACGGCGGCACGCAGGGCTCGTTCGACGCACCCGAGAACACCAGGCACAGTACGACGCACGCGAACGCGAATGGCAACGCCGTGCCGCTCAGCTCCAAAAGCGGCACGAGCAATTGCAGAAACGTCAGGACGAACTGCAGCAACGCGAGCACGATCTGCGCCGCAAGACCGACGAACTGTGCCGCACCGAAGAACGGCTCCGCGAACGCCTCGCTCGGGTCGAGCAGCGCGAAGCGTGCTGCGCCGAAAGTGAACGGCAGCTCGCCGCACGCGAACGCGAATGGCAGAACCGTGCCCGGGACCTGTTCCAATTTGCCGAAACGCTGCTCCAGCAGCGCCGACAGCTCGAGCACACGCGGCAGCGGCTTCGAACCGTGCAGAACGAACTCGACGCAGCCGGCCGAGCCCTCGTCGAACGGCAACAGGCCGTCCGCCGCCGTGAAATCCGGCTCGCCGAACGCGAACGGCGGCTGGACGCCGAAGCCGCCCGGCTCACCGACTGGTCCGCTTCACTCACCGCACGCGCTCGGCTGCTGGAACAACGTGACCGCGAACTCGACGCCCGCGCCGATGAGCTCGCAATGCGACTGGCGGAGCTGAAACACGCACGCAAGCGCCTGCAGCAATCCACCCGCGACCTCGAATCCGCCCGGGAAACATTGCACCGCGACCGCCAAGCGCTACAACGCCGACGTGACGAATTGTCCACGCACGAACGGCAACTCGATCAACGCCGTGCCGAGTGCGAAACGCTCCGGGCGGATCTCGCCGAGCGCGAAGAAGAACTTCGCGAACGCGAACGCAAACTGCAGCAACAGACGCATCAGATCGAGTGCCAACGCGCCGAGCTGGAACGCGAACGCGCCGCGGTCCAGGACCGGCAGCGCCAACTCGACGGCGCGGGGCAGGCACTCGAAAGTCGGCAACACGCTCCGGAGACGCAACGAGCGGCTTCAGGACCGCACCGCACGACTTCGAACGACGAATCGCCGGCAACGCCCGATTCCGTTTCAGCCACCGAGCACGAAGCCGAGCATCATTCACGATGGGACGAACGCCGGCGAGAACTCGATCAGCGAGCACGCCGACTCGAGGAGCGGGAAGCCGAGCTGGCTGCGTGGGCTCGCCGACTCGATGCTCTCGAAGAACGCCTCCAAAGGCTGCAACACGAACCGGCACGGCATACCGATGCCGCTGCCGGCGCACGGCCGCCCGCACCGGCTGCGCCGGCGTCGAATGCCTGTGTCGAAGCACTGCCCGGGCAGACCTCCGGGCCTTCGGCGGGAACTCCTTCCGCGATCCCGGAAGAACGATCCGTCGAGACGGAGCCGGTGGAGACGCAACGCAAAGAGGTTCGGCACGCCTCAGCGCACCGCAAGACGGACGCGGTGATCTCCGAGGCATCGCGCGACCCGGCTTCGACCGCGTCCGCCACCGGCCGTGCCGTGCCACACAGCCTGGCGGCGTTCGTGCGTCACGCCGAACCCACTCCGCGATCCCGACCGGCGTCGATCTGCGACCTCGTCTTCGACGAAGAATTCGACAGCCCCGAAGACAACTTGCAACTCAGTGCCGTCATTTTCGGGCGGGATATCGCCAACCCGCCGCGGGCGGCCACTGCAACAGACGTCGGGCTCGAACACCCTACCCGTGGCACCTGGCTCGCTGCCTTCGTGTCACGTCCAACCGGCAATGGCACCGAAGTCCCCGGTGAACGCCCCCCGGCTCCGCGTTCGATCGGCCCGCAGTGCCTCGCCGACCTTTTCCCGACGCCCCCCGATGCAAACCGGTCCGCGCCCACCGCAACGGCCGCGGACACACCGGCGTCGCACTCGCGCGTTTTCGAGGCTACGCCGAATCGACCATCGGACGAACAGACGGCCGACGCCCTCGGCGACCGGACGGGCGACCGTCGATCGCGTCCTACCGCCGACCGGGCAACGACGCGCACCGACGACGATGCCGCTCGCGAAAACCCGGCGGCGACGGATGGCCGCACCGACCAACCGGCCGCTGGATCGAAAGACCGCGTCACCGATGTCCGCCAGACGCTGGCCGAAATGTTCGGCATCCCGGAACTGTTGGACCAAAGCAGCGAACCTCCATCAGCCGCCCCAGACACCGCGGAGCGCCACAAGACCGCGCCAACCGTTGCAACGCCTCGGTCAGCGGACGGCGACGGATCCGACGAAGCGGCCGCCGCACCGGCACCGGCCGACTCCGGACAGCGCCTCGGTTCCAGCCTCTTGAACGAGATTTTCCGTGAGCTGGAAGACGGAGGCACCGACCGTCGATCGTCCTCCGATGACGAACGGAGCGAACGAACCGCTTGCGACGCTCCCTCGGAAAGCGTGCTGGATGCGGACGCCGAAACACCGCCACCGGTATCCCCGTCGATGGTCTTCGGACGCATGGTCCGCTCCGTCGCCCACGAAAGCCGCCGCACCGCCGGTCGGGAATCAACGCCGAAGACAATCGGCGAAACCGGCGAACAGTCATCGACCGCTACGGACCAGCCGGACGGCACGGACGAGCCGGAAAACGCCGCCGGCGAACCCACGGACACTGCGACGACCGACAACCCAGACAACGAACAGGACGATCCAATCGCCGCGTACATGCGTCAGTTGCTGGCCAAGAACCGGGAACGGACGCAGCGGCGGGAAACGCCGGAGATTGCCGAGGACCGTACCAGAACCGCGGCATCCGAACCCGCCTCGCCGCTGTCAGCCGCTCGGCGTTCGACGGCCCGCAAGCGTCCCTCCGTGTCCGACGAAGTCCTGCTGGCCGAACTCGATCGTCTGCGTCGGCCCCAGAACAAGGAAGCGGAACGGCAGAGCATCCGCTCGATGCGTGCGGTCGCCAATCAGACCGCCCGCGCCGCCCTGACCCGCTTCTCCCGAAAGCAGGCCCGCCGGCGGTGCCTGGACCGTCTGTTGCTGTCCGCGGCCGCGGCCGCCATCGCAGGCACGCTCAAGTGGTGGCCCCCCGCCGCCGCGTGGCCGCACAGCCTCACATGGTGCTACGCAGCCGCCGGTGTCAGCCTCGTGATGCTGTTGGACGCCTGCATTGCAATGGCCCGTTCGGTCCGACCGGCCACCGTCGGTGCCTTGGAAGTTCCGCAAAACACGGCGACCACCGCACCGCTCCGCGGCAACCCGCCCCGAACGCAACGTCGAGCGGTCACGGAAACCGGCACCGCGCAGTCGCACGATCCCGCGGATGCGTCGCAGGAACCACAGAGCAAGGTACGATGAGAAGCAGTGCGGACATCTACCGCTCAGCATCGCTGCCGCAGCCGTCGCCGGCCGTCTTGCGGCTGATCGCCGCGCTGGAACAACCGGCCTTTCAGCTTCAGTGGGTTTCGCAGCTGCTCGAAAGTGACTCCGCGGCTGTGCAGTCGCTGATCGAAGCGGCGCAGCATCCCTACTTCGCGGCACTCCAGCCGGTCCGCGACCTTCCGACCGCCGTCCGCACGCTCGGACTGCCGAAAGCCATCGGGCTGCTCATCTACAGAACGCTGCGGCCGGCCTGGGACCTCCTCGATGCCCGCGACGCGCCGTGGCTGCTGCGCTACAGGCAGAAAACGGCCATCTACACGGCCGTCGCCGACTGTCTGGAAGACACCGCTCCCGGACTGTCCTGCGGAACGGCTTTCCTGGCCGCGATCTGCATGAGAACGGGAGAGGCCGCCCTGTTGGCCACCCTCCCGGAACAATACCCCGGCCTGATCGAAACGGCGTACGCCGAACAGCGGGCCATCCACACCGTGGAAGAAACGACGCTCGGCTTCACCCACGTGGAAGTCGCCGCCAAGCTGCTGAACCAGTGGCGGCTGCCCGAGTCCGTGCAGACGGCGGTCCGTCACCAGCAGGCACCGATCATCCGGCTGTTGCAGGGCAAGGGCGACACGTCATTCGAATTGCTGAAGATCATCGCCATCGCGGCCGGTGTCGGCGAGTTCATCTGCGGTCCCGACAGTGATTCCGCATGGCTCCGCCTGCAGGCCTTGACGACCGAGCACCTTGAATACGACGACGCCCAATTGTCCGAGCTGATCGGCAGGGCCCGCGCCCGCGGAATCGTGGTGGCGGAACTGCTCGATATCCCCGTCGACGGGCTATGGGAAGATGACGCCGGCAATTCGCTGACCGGCAGCGCCATCATCCGCAGTGGTCTGTTCGACGGAACCCACCCCGCAGCCGATGCCGACGACGCGGACGACCCGGCCGCCACGCCTCCCGCCGCGTCGCTCAACGATTCCCACGTCCTGTGTGAAGAACACGACGCCGGCGGATCGAGCGGATCGAGTCTGCTGCAACCGGCCTCCGGCGGGCCGGCATCCGCCGTCGCCATGTCCAGTCTCCCGCCCGGTTCCTCCACCGTCCTGCCAACAGACGCCTCTTTTCTGCGCCGTGGCGACTCGATCGCGATGACCGCCAATCTCCGCGACCCGCTGACCCGCGCGTACGCACGCGCGTTTTTCGAAGAAGTGCTGGACAAGGCCATCGCGCACAGCCGGAGAAACGCAACACCCATCGGCGTCCTGGCACTGGACGTGGACGAGTTCGGGCGGATGAACGCCATCCACGGCGCTCAGGCCGGTGACTTCGTACTCCGGGAAATCACGCAGGTGTGCATGCGCCTGCTGCGTGAGTGCGACGTGTTCGCCCGCTACGCCGGCGACGAATTCGTTTTGCTTGTCAGGGAGCCCACCGAGAAAGGATTGCATGAGCTGGGCGAACGGATCCGCTCGACCATCGAACGCCAGGTCGACTGGCCGGATGGGTCACGGAGCGTCACGGTCACCATTGGTGCGGTGCTGG
>RFHO01000216.1 GCA_003696385.1 Planctomycetota bacterium
CCCCTGCACTTGGGCGTCACCGAAGCGGGAATGCCGCCGGACGGCATCATCAAGACACGCATCGCGTTCGAACAACTGATCGGTCGCGGCATCGGCGACACGATCCGCGTTTCCCTGACGCTCCCCAACGATCGCAAGCACGAAGAAATCCTGGCCGGGCGCCAGATTCTCGCCGACATCGCGGCCGGCCGCGTCCGCACGGTCGTGGACTTCAATCGCAACGGACTGAACATCATCAGTTGCCCGAGTTGCTCGCGAGTCGAGAACGAAGCGTTCGTCGAACTCGCTGCACAGGTCAAGGAACTGACGGCCTACGCGAAGGACCATGCGATCACGATCGCCGTGATGGGCTGCCGCGTGAACGGCCCCGGCGAGACCGACGACGCCGACCTGGGACTATGGTGCGCTCCGAACTTCGTCAATCTGAAACGCGGCACCCGCCACCTGGGCGCTTTCCGCTACGACGAGATCCTGCCGCGGCTCAAAGAGGAACTGGACGCCCTGATCGCGGAACGTTGCGCAGGCGCCGCCGATCGGTCCGAAACGTGACCTGCTGCCAAAGCACAGGGGCGCCGCCCCGAAAAGGACAGGCGCCCCTCGCAATGCTTCGGCAAATGACCGCTGTACGAATTCGCCCCGCCGCGTTGCGTGCACGAGGCGGATCGTGATCACACCGTTTCCGGAACGACGTAAGGCTTCCGGTACTTGCGGGTCAGCAACTTGTTCGCCTTGTCGGCCAGCGGGCCGGTGAACACTTCCCGACGTCCGTCCAGCGTCAGCTTGGCTCCGCTGCGCAGCGGCGTCACCTTCAGGTCGACCTTGTTGGCGGTGATGTGATCCATCATCCGCTCGAAGGTTTCGGTGCCGTCCTTGTCCCCGTCCAGAGCCGCTTCGATCTGCTGCGGCGTGGCGGTATTGCCGAGCAGATACGAAATGTTGCCCAGGTGGCACAAGGCACTGGAGAGGTGCCCCTGCAGGATTTCTCCGTTGAGATCCTGATAGCGCCGGCTGCGGACGGCATCGATGAAGTTGGCAAAATGTTCGCCGTTGGAACCGCCGCGAAACTCCTTGATTTTGTTCCCGTCCAGATCGAAGGCGGCCGAGAACCCGTAGTTGAATTGCACGACGTATCCGTCGCTCCCGTAGAAGATCACGCCGATCTTGGTGCCCCGCAGCGGCTCGGTCTTCAAGCCCCGCACTTCGAAGATCAGCTTCTTGTCACCGTAGTCATGGATGCACACCTGGGTGTTCGCCGTTTCGCCGGCATCGATATAGCCCAGCCGGCCGCCGAAGCTGTACACGGCATTGCCCAGGTGGTCGACGTTCAACCCCCAGCGGGCGATGTCCATCTGATGGATGCCCTGGTTGCCCAGATCACCGTTGCCATAGGCCCATTGCCAGTGCCAGTCGTAATGGAACCGGCGGCGCGGCACGTAGTCGAGCTTCGGAGCCGGCCCCAGCCAGATGTCGTAGTCCACGCCGGCCGGTACGTCGTAACGGCCACGCGGGCCGATCGACCCCCGCGGCTTGTAGCACAGCCCGCGGGCCAGCTTGACCTCGCCGATGCCGCCGTTCAGCACGAATTCGACCGCCGCCCGCGTGCCGGCCATCGTGCGGCACTGTGTGCCGGCCTGGACGATGCGATTGTACTTCCGCGCCGCCTCGACCAGCTTGCGACCTTCCCACACGTTGTGGCTGACGGGCTTTTCGACGTAAACGTCCTTGCCGGCCTGAATCGCCCAGATGGCCGCCAGCGAATGCCAGTGGTTGGGCGTCGCGATGGACACGATGTCGATCGATTTGTCATCGAACGCCCGCCGCATGTCCGTGTAGAACGCGGGGCGCTTCCCGAGCTTCTTTTCCACGGCGGCGATGCCGTTCTTGAACCCCACGTTCTCGTCCGGATCGACGATCGCCGCGATCTCGCAGTCCTTGCGCCGCATGTACTCCGCCAGATGCGAACGGCCGCGCCCGTTCAGCCCGAGAATCGCCACCCGCAACCGTTCGTTCGGGCTGCTCGATTCGGCCCCCTGTGAACGCGTCGGAAACGTCATCGGTCCGGCCGCAGCCATGGCGGCTCCGGCTGCAAGGAAGGCTTCTTCGAGGAATTCGCGGCGGGTCTTGCGTGACATGGGAATCTCCCTGTTCGAGAATGGATGCGAACGACCGGACGCTCGTGCGTCCGTTGTCGGGCCGAAAAACCGATCCATCAATTGTCGTTGATTCTAAAACTGACCGGCGCAATCCGCAAATCGCCCGTACGGACCTCCGGCGCCCCGCCGCCGTGGCCCCAGCGATGTCCGTTCAACACCGCGGGACCGACCGAATGCGCAACCCCATGAACCTGGTTTTCGCGGCCATCGCCGCCACTGCCGGCGTCATCACGATGCTTTCGGGCCTGCCGCTGATCCGCCGCCGAGTGCCCCCCAACCGGTGGTACGGCTTCCGCACGCCGCGAACCCTGCGCGATGAACGCGTGTGGTACGAAGTCAACGAATATGTCGGGCGGCTACTGATCTGGTACGGCACGGCCATCATGGCGACGGCCGTCGCCTTCGCGCTGTCGCCGCCGCTGCCCGAAGACGTGCTGGTGGGATCGTTCCTCGCAGTCGTCACCGCAGGTCTGCTCGTGCTGCTCGTTCTGTCCTTCCGCCGCCTGAACCACGTGTGTGGCCAAGTGCAACAAACGGGCGGCGACCGCGATGGAACACCGACGTCCCGCGAAGAATCCTGAGGCTTGCGCAGTTTCTTTGGCCCGCCCCCGGTTCAGACCTTCTTCGCCAGCCGTTTGGCCAGCCGTGCCAGAGCCGGACTGATGTCGTGCGGGTCGAGGTGCACGTTCAGCAGCGTGAACGCATCGCGCTTCGCCAGGGCCGCTTCGAGCGCCTGCTCCAGGTCGGTCTCGGTGCGCACTTCGAAGCCCCACCCGCCGCCCAGCAGATCCGGCAGCCGATGAAACGCCCAGTTCGGAATGTCGTTGAACGGCCCTTCCTGCAGGAACCGCTCGGTGGTGTACCCGTGGTTGTTCAGCACGATGACGATGGGATCGAAACCCAGTTTCAGGGACGTGGTCAGCTCGGTCCCGGTCATCTGAAACGCGCCGTCGCCGACCAGCACGATCGGCCGCAGGTCGCGATTCGCCACCTGCACGCCCACCGAAGCGGGCACGGCAAAGCCCATCGACGTGTAGTAGGCCGGGCTGAGGAATTCCGTCTGGCGATAGATCGTCAGATCCACGGCCGCGAACAGCGAATCGCCCACGTCGGCGATCACCACCGTCTTCTCGTCCAGCAGCGCATTGATCTTCTGATAAAGCCGCCGGATCGTGATCGGCGTATCCGGCTTCGGCACGAACGGCTGCGGCTCCGGCGGCGCGATCGATGGCGGTGCCGGCGGCTTGCCGAAGCGGATCGGGGCCTTCTTCAATCCGTTCACGAAGTCCTCCAGCAGCACGTCGTGGAAGTGGTGATATCCGATCCGCAACCGCTCGCTGGTGGCATAGATGCACCGCGCCGGATCCAGCCGCGCCGTGTAGATGCCCAGGTTGATGTCGGTCATGAACGTCCCGAGCAGAATCACGCAGTCCGATTGTTCGACGAACTCCCGGACGTCCTCGCGTCCCATTGCCCCCTCATACACGCCCAGGTACAGCGGATGCTTCTCGCTGATGACCGACTTGCCCAGCAGCGTGGCGCAGATCGGAATCCCGTGCCGCTCCGCAAACGCCAGCAATGCCTCCTGCAGCCGGAACCGATGGATCTCGACGCCGGCGATGATCACCGGCTGCCGAGCCCGGGAAATCCGCTCGCTCGCTTCCGCCAGCGCCTCTTTCAGAGCGTTCCGGTCGCTCTTCGGACGCTGCGCGATCGGCTGGTGCGGGATCGGCGATTCGGCGAACACGCGGTCCCGCGGCAGCTCCAGAAACACCGGCCGCTTGTATCGCACCGCGGCCTCCAGACACCGATCGATGTCCCGGAACGCCGTCAGCGGATCGTTCAGCGACACGGCCGCTGCGGTGATCTTCTCGAACACTTCCCGCTGCGTGTCGAAATCGCGCACGCGATGGTGCAGCAGCGGATCGGAACGCCGTTCTTCCACGCCCGGAGCACCGCTGATGACCACGACCGGCGACTTCTCGGCATAGGCTCCGGCGATCGAATTGCACAGGCTCAGCCCGCCCACGCAGTACGTCACGCACACCGCCCCCAGCCCATGCACGCGCGCATACGCGTCCGCGGCGTATCCCGCGTTGTCTTCGCGCGTGGTGCCGATCACCCGCAGTGGGCTTTCCTCCAGCAGCGAATAGAATTGCAGCACGAAATCGCCGGGGATTCCGAAAACGTCCCGCACGCCGTAGTCGTAAAGCCGGCGGATCAGGTACTCCCCCAGCCGCTGCGGAACGGGCCCCTGCGTCAGTCGCGATCGCCCGGAACCCTTCGTCGCCTTCCGCCGGCTGCCATCCGAGCCCGTCGCACCGCCGCGTCCAGAAGACGGCCGCGTCCTCGCCGTACCTGCTGCCTTGCTCGCAGAATCGCCATTCTTGCGGGGCATCGTTCCCC
>RFHO01000217.1 GCA_003696385.1 Planctomycetota bacterium
GCCGGAGACAGGAGACGTGAGGAGTGTCCGTCCGGTGGGAAGCCCGCGGCCTCGGCGGGAAGCAAAAATCTCCGACGGCACCGGCGGCCCGCCGACCCGACCGTACGGGATTGGCGTTGTCACTGAGGGCGCCGCGGGCCTAGACTACCGCACTCGGCGGATCTCGCGGGCAGCGGCGGTGTCGGCGACGGAACGCGAACGGCCAAGGAGTGGCGGATGTACAAGCTGCTGTTGTGCTGGCGGTATCTGAGAACACGATACATCGCTCTGGCCAGCATCGTCAGCGTGATGCTGGGCGTGGCGACGATGATCGTCGTCAACGCCGTGATGGCCGGTTTCGGCGAGCAGATGCGGGAGCGGATCCACGGGATCCTGGCGGATGTCGTGGTGGAGACGAACTCGTTGGACGGCGTGGAGGACGCCGAGCGACACATGCGCCTGGCGCGGGAGGCCGCCGGGGAGTACATCGCTGCGATCACGCCGACCGTCGAAGTGTACGGCATGCTCAGCTTTCAGTATGCCGGGCAATGGATCAACCGACCCGTCACGCTGATCGGCATCGACCCACAGGGCAAGGCGGCCGTCGGGCCGTTGATCGAAAGTCTGGACAGCTATCAGACCGTCCGTGACGGCGATCGCGTGCGTCCACCGCTCCGTTCGCCCACCGAGCCGCCCGGTTGGGAGCTGACCGAGGAAGCACGCCGATACCGGGAGCGATGGGTGCGCCGACAGCAGGAGTACCGGCGCCTGCGGCGCGCCATCGGCAATGAGGACGGTGCGGGGTTGGTCAGTCCGTTCGACCGGCCGCCCCAGGGCACCGAAAAGTCCGCGGAGTCGGACCAGGCACCAGCGGCAGTGCGCTCCGGTGAAGCGGAGACGCCGCCGTTCGCTGGAGAGTCCGTCTCTTTCCCTGGAGATTCCGCGTCACCCGTTGCCGCGGCCGATCCGTTCGCCGCGCCGCCGGTTGCGGACGGTCGGCCCGGATCGGCCGGGCGTGCTGCTGCCGACGAAAGTCGCGTCGAACCGTTCGAGGCGCGGCTGTATGTCGGCGCGGGGCTGATCGAGTTCCCCTTCGAGGATCCCACGACCGGTGCCGTGCGGACGATCCGGATGGTGCGTCCGGGTGACGATGTGATCCTGACGACGGTGAAGGCCAGTCGGCCGCCGGAGGGCACGCATTTCAATGCCACGGTGGTGGACGTCTTTCGCAGCGGGATGAGCGAATACGACTCCAGCCTCGTGTTCTGCAACATCGAGTACCTGCAGAAGGTGCGGGGGATGGTGGATCCGAGCACGGGGCGGCGGGCGTTCACGGCGCTTCAGATCCGGCTGAAGGACTATCGGCACGCCGAGGAGGTCGTGCGGCGGCTGCGGGCGGTCTTTCCGCCGGAGCAGTTCACGGTGAAAACCTGGGAACAGAAGCAGGGGCCGCTGTTGGCGGCGGTCGAGGTGGAATCGGCCATCCTGAACGTGTTGCTGTTTCTGATCATCGCGGTCGCGGGGTTCGGCATTCTGGCCATTTTCTTCATGATCGTCGTGGAGAAAACGCGCGACATCGGCATCCTCAAGGCATTGGGGGCCGGCAGTCGCGGCGTGATGGCGATCTTTCTGTCGTACGGCCTGGGACTGGGCGTGGTCGGCAGCGGCGTGGGCGTGGTGATCGGGCTGTTGTTCGTCCGGTACATCAACGAGATCGAGGCCGTCCTGACGTTTCTGACGGGACGCAAGGTGTTCGACGAACGGATCTACTACTTCCCGGAAATTCCCACGAACGTGCAGCCGTGGACGGTGGTCTGGATCGCTGCCGGGGCGATGCTGATTGCGGTGTTGGCGAGCATCCTTCCGGCGCGGCGTGCGGCGCGATTGCATCCTGTGGAAGCGTTGCGCTACGAATGACCGCGGCGGAACGAATCATCGCGCGACACCGCTGCGGGGCGGACCGGCCCGACACGCCGCAGAGAATCATCGGCCGGCAGGCCTGCCGGGCAGCGGAACCGCGAATCAATACGGGCGAACGGAATCGGATGGAGCAGCCATGACGTCGACACCGGCTTCGGGTGAGCTGCCGCAACTGGCGGCCGTGGCGCTGGAGAAGGCCTACCGGAAGGGACAGCACGTGATCCCCGTGCTGCGGGGCGTGGAATTGTCCGTGCAACGGGGCGAGTTCGTTGCCGTGATCGGACAGTCCGGTTCGGGCAAAAGCACCTTGCTGCACCTGCTGGGGCTGCTCGATGCGCCCACGGTGGGCGAGGTCCGGCTGCGCGGTGAGCGGATCGACGACCTGCCGGAACGTGTTCGCGACGAACTGCGGAACCGCGTCTTCGGCTTCGTGTTCCAGTTCTACCACCTGCTGCCGGAGCTGACGGTTCTGGAAAACGTGCTCACACCGCTGATGATCCGGCAGGGCGTGCTGAGCTATTGGCGGCAGCGACGGACGCTGCGGCGGGCGGCGGAGGAGATCGTCCAGGCCGTGGGGTTGGCGCACCGGAGGAACCATCGACCGGCGGAGCTGTCGGGAGGAGAGATGCAGCGGGCGGCGATCGCGCGTGCGTTGGTCGCCGGTCCGGAAATCCTGCTGGCCGACGAACCGACGGGCAATCTCGATGCCAACACCGGCGCCGGGATCATGGAATTGTTGCACCAGTTGAATGAGCAAACCGGGCTGACTATCATCATGGTCACGCACGATCTGGCGGTGGCGCGTCACGCCGGCCGTCTCGTGCAGTTGAAGGCTGGTCGCATCGTGGAGACGCCGGGAACGCCGGCCGGCGATCCGGATGCCGTCGAACGGCTGCGGCCGATCGTGCCGATGGCTTCGTGAGCCCGCCGAAGCGGGGCGTACCGGTCGTGTCGGAACGCTGCTGCGCGACGGCCGCCGCACGTGTCTCCTTCTCATTGCATAGCCGTGAACGCCTCGACCCTGCGGTCGGGGCGTTTGCTTTGCCCGGCGACCGGTTCGCCGGGGCTTTGCGGGGCGGAGATGGCGGAGCGATCCGTTCAATCCGCCGGCGGGGACAGCCCCCGTTCGGGATCAGACCGTCGACGCTCTGCTGGTGTGCGAAAAGAGGCCGGCGACACGGAACGCATCATGGGCCGACTTCACGAAAACGCGCGCATCTGGATCAACGGGCGGCTGTACGACGAAGAGCACGCCACTGTCAGTGTTCTGGACCACGGCTTGCTGTACGGCGATGGTGTGTTTGAGGGGATTCGCGTCTACGGCGGCCGGGTATTCCTGCTGGAGGAGCACATCCGGCGGCTCTACGAAAGCGCCAAGGCGATTCGGCTGCAGATCCCGTACTCACCGGATGCGTTGACGGCGGCCGTCCGCGAGACGGTTCAGATCAACCGGTTGCAAGACGGATACGTGCGGCTGGTGGTGACCCGTGGGGCCGGTTCGTTGGGACTGGACATCCGTAAGACGTCCGATCCGCAGGTGATCATCATTGCGGCGACGATCACGCTGTATCCGGCGGAGTACTACGAAAAGGGGCTCCAACTTGTCACGGCCTCGACGGTGCGCAACCTGAGCAGTGCGCTGAGTCCGCGGATCAAGTCGCTGAATTACCTGAACAACATTCTGGCCAAGATCGAGGCAACCGACGCCGGCTGTGTGGAGGCGCTGATGCTGAATCACAAGGGCGAAGTGGCCGAATGCACCGGCGACAACATCTTTGTGGTGCGGGACAGTGTGATCCGCACGCCGCCGCCGGAGGCAGGGATCCTGGAAGGCATCACGCGAAATGCGGTGATCCGCCTGGCCCGCGAAGCCGGGCACACGGTTCTGGAGACGCCGCTGACGCGGCACGACATCTACATTGCTGACGAATGCTTTCTGACCGGGACCGCCGCGGAAGTCGTTCCGGTGATCCGTCTGGACGGCCGGACGATCGGCGACGGCCGTCCCGGGCCGGTGACACGCCAGTTGCTGCAGCGGTTCCACGAGCTGACGCGGCGCGGTGGTTTCGAATGAGGTCGCCGCCGGGAGCCCGATTCGC
>RFHO01000218.1 GCA_003696385.1 Planctomycetota bacterium
CCCCAGAACCTCGCACCGAAGACCGCCGCCCCACCCGGCGAGCCGAACGGCGAAGCCCCGCGCGGCGAACCGCCCGGCGCCGCTCCACCCGGCGAGCCGCATTCGGGCGTTGCGGACCACGCACCGCGTTCCGTCGCCCGCCAGGCAGCTGAACCGCCCCGTCCGGGCAGCGCGGCCGATGACCTCGGCTCGTCCCACCGGGCGGAACGCGCCGACGATACCGACACACCATCGGGCGTGGACCAGTACGCGGCCCCCGACACGGCGGGCGTCGTTGGGCGGCTGATGGAGCGCATCCGTTGCACCGAAGCGGCGCGCCCCATTCTCGAAGCCTTCCTCGGGCGCACGTGGGTCGTGGAGACACTCTCCGACGCTTGGAACGTGTTTCGACGCCATCCGGGCCGGTTCGAATTGGTCACATTGCAGGGCGAACGGATCGACCGCAATGGAGTGGTCTTCGCCGGCACGATCAGTGCCGAACGTGCCGTGGTCCGCCGCCGCTCCGAGCGTCGCTCGTTGGAAAACCGGCTGCTGGAGATCGATCGGCAAGCCGAACAGTACGCGCAGAAGCGACGCCAACTGCAGGAGGAAGAAGCCGAGCTGGACGTCCGTCTCCGGCAACTGATCGATCGACGCGACGGCGCCGCGCAGGAACTGTCACACCTGAAGCAACGGACCATCGCAGCGCAGGAACGGCTGGAACAGTGTCTGGCCGAGCGGCGTTCGGTCGAGGCGGAACTGAATGCCGCCGAGGCGGCGTGCGCTGAGTTCGACGAACGGATTGCGCAATGCGAACAGCAGATCCGCTATCTCGAGGAACACGCGGAACGGACAGAGCGGGCGATGGCGGAGTGTGAGCGCGCGGAAGCGGAAATCAGCAAAGCGGCGCGGGACCTCGAACAACGCCGCGTCGCGCTGCAGATGGACGCAACCCGGGCCGAACAGCAGCTTGCCGCCGCAGAAGCGGACGTCCAGCGGCTGGAAACCGAACACAGCCAGTTGCTCGAAATGCTGGCCGAGGCGCGTCGACGCCGGGCCGTCGTGGCGGACGCACAGGCCAGGACCACGCTGGAATGGCTCAACACCCGGGCGTGGCGGGACGACGCGATCGCCGACCTGCAACGGCTCGGCGCCGCCATCGAACGCCTCACCGCCGAGCACCAGCGGCATGAGCAGAACCGTCGCACGCTCCAGGAGCAGATCACGCAGCTTCAGTCACAGGAGCGTGCGTGGCGACAACAGCGGCAGGAGTGGACGACCGCTCTGCAGGCATGCGAACACCGCCTGCACACGCTCGAAGATCGCGTGGACGAAGAGTTTCACATCGGCCTGGCCGACGCCGCTGCGGCCGGCGAGTCGGCGTACCGGTTGTTTCTGGAAGAACTCCGCGCACGTCGCGACACTCAGCAGCCTTCCCACGACGCCGAACGCCGACCCGATGCGCCCGCACCCCTCGAGGCACCGGCGGCAGCCGAGGCGACCGCCGAAAACTCCGCGGCAACCACGTCGCAGCCGGACGCCGTGGTACCGGGCTTCGAAGAGGTCCGGCCGCAGATCGAAGAACGCGTCCAGCGCCTCCGCAAGAAACTGAAGGCCCTCGGGAACGTGAATCCCGAGAGCCTCGCCGACCTGGAATCGCTCGAACAACGCTACACCCGGCTGAAGACGCACCTGGACGATCTGACCGAGGCCCGGACGACGCTCGACGAGCTGCTCCGCAAGATCAACGTGGAAAGCAAGCGGCTGTTCGTCCGCACCCTGGAATCGATCCGGGAAAACTTCCGTCACTTCTTCCGCACTCTTTTCGGCGGCGGATCCGCCGACGTCGTGCTGGAAAATCCGGATGACGTCCTGGAGTGCGGCATCGACATCGTCGCCCGACCGCCAGGCAAGGAACTCCGGAGCATCAGCCTGCTCAGCGGCGGCGAAAAGACCCTCACTGCCATCGGCCTGCTGTTTGCCATCTTTCGAACCCGCCCCAGCCCGTTCTGCATCCTCGACGAAGTCGACGCCGCCCTGGACGAAGCGAACATTGAACGGTACATCGCGGCCTTGGGCGAGTTCCGGCAGAACACCCAGTTCATCATGATCACGCACCGCAAGCGGACGATGCGCGCCGCCGACGTCCTGTACGGAATCACCATGGAAGAGTCGGGGGTGTCGAAGAAACTGTCCGTCCGCTGGGAAGACGTGGACGAACAGGGCAACATCCGACGCCCGGCCTCCGAATGACCGGGGCCACATGGGACGGCGATATCGATTGCACCCCGCCTCCGGGTGGCATCGTCCAAGCGATGTGTCCGTGCCGACCGGCAACGGCCTCGCGGCAATGCCCGGTCCGGTTTCGCCCCCTCAACGACGGGGCGAAACCTCGCGCCGAGACATTGCATGGTTGACAACCGCCGTGCAACGCGGCAAATTGTAGAGGTACCTGCACAGTCCTCCCGACAACCCCGTCGGGAACTGATCGGACGGCAGGCACGTCATCCTCAATGACCCTTTCTTGCTTCGCTCCCAACGATACCTCGCCGCGACGGGCTCCTCGTGCGACCTTCCACGCGAGGCTATCGTCGGCACGGTTGCCGCGACACGTTCCTCGATCACGATGACCGCAGTTCTCGGACTGTCCGCCTTGGTCCACTCAACCAATCGACGTCACCGTGGTCGAGCCCCACGTTTACGGCTGCGGCCCGGGCCTGTCGGGTGAAGCAGGCGCATGGGGATGACACCAACGGGATCGCCAGGGACGCTGCGGCGATCCGACCACCAATTGGCGGCGTTCGCTCAGGATAGACGGACGCCAACCTGTCCTGAAGCACACCCAGTGGTACACACCTCGTGACCACCCCAAAGGCCGTTCCGGTCATCGGACTGGTCGGCGGAATCGGTGCAGGCAAGAGTTCCGTCGCCCGCTGGTTGCAGCAGTTGCGCCGTGTTCAAGTGATCGATGCCGATCGCCTGGGACACGAAGTGCTGCAGCAGCCGGAGGTCCGGCGACGGCTGGTTCAGGTTTTCGGTCCCGACATTCTCGACGCCAGAAGCGGCGCGATCCTGCGGCCGCGGCTGGCCGAGCTGGTGTTCGGTGCCGAACCCGAGCGGCAGGCAAACAGACGGATCCTGGAAAACATCGTACACCCGGAGATTCGAAACCGCATCGAGCAGTTGGTTGCTGCCAATCGGTACCGCGAGGATCTGGATGCGATCATCCTGGATGCCGCCGTACTGCTCGAATCCGGCTGGTCCGACGTGTGCGACGCCATCGCGTTCCTGGACGTCCCGGACGACGTCCGGTGGCAACGCGTCGCGGCGACCCGCGGTTGGACACAGGACGATTGGAGACAACGGGAACGCTCCCAGTTGCCTCTGGAGGAAAAAAAACGGCGGGCCACCTGGCGTATCGACAACACCGGGCCTCCGGAAGTGGCGGCCCGACAGCTGGCCGCACTGATCGACCGGTTGAAGGCCGATCGAACGAAACACGACCAGAACCACGGACAAGCCCCACACAACATTTGACCCGCGCAAGACGGCCGTACGCCGTCCCACGGCCAAAGAGCCGACAGATCCCGAGCTTTGCTGATTTGATTGCCACAGACGCGGCTTCAGTGGCAACGAACTCATCCGCACCGGGCGGTTGAACCGTACCGCTCGGTCACGACGAAATCCTTCGAACGGACCTGATAAAGAAGACAATGGCAATGAGCACGGAAACCACCTATACCGAAACGGTGCAGCCCGGCACTCCCAGCAGCCGCTACGACGAAATCAAGCGGGGCGATCTGCACATTGCAGACCTGCAGCGCATGACGATGCGCGAACTTCTGGCACTGGCCAAGAAGGAAGGGCTGACGGAGTACACCGGCCTTCGCAAACAGGATCTGATCTTCAAGATCCTCAAGGAACGCACCCGAATGAACGGGTTGATGTTCGGCGAAGGCACGCTGGAAATCCTGCCGGACGGTTTCGGCTTTCTCCGCAGCCCGGACTACAACTATCTGCCCTGTCCGGACGACATCTATGTGTCTCCCAGCCAGATCCGACGGTTCGGATTGAAGACCGGAGCCACCGTGGCCGGCCAGATTCGGCCGCCCAAGGAAAACGAGCGGTACTTCGCACTGCTGCGGGTCGAAGCCATCAACGGAATGGATCCGAACCAGTACACGCAGTGCGTGGGCTTCGACGACCTGACCCCACTGCATCCGAACCGGCGGATCCAGCTATCGACCGATCCGAAGGAAGTCTCCACGCGGATCGTCGATCTGATCGCACCGATCGGGTTCGGTCAGCGCGGGCTGATCGTCTCTCCGCCTCGAGCAGGAAAGACCGTCCTGCTGCAGAAAATGGCCAAGGCCGTGCTGCAGAACTATCCCGACGTCTATGTGATCGTGCTGCTGATCGATGAACGTCCCGAAGAAGTCACGGACATGGAGCGTCAGGTCCGCAGCCACAATTGCGAGGTCATCAGCAGCACCTTCGACGAGCCGACCAGCCGACACATCCAGGTTTCGGAAATGGTCATCGAAAAAGCCAAGCGGATGGTCGAGAGCGGCCGCGACGTGGTCATCTTCCTCGATTCGATCACGCGCCTCGCACGGGCTTGGAACACCGAAGTCCCGCATTCCGGAAAGATCCTTTCCGGCGGCGTCGACGCCAACGCCTTGCAGCACCCCAAGCGATTCTTCGGGGCCGCCCGCAACGTCGAAGACGGAGGCAGCCTGACCATCGTCGCCACGGCGCTGATCGACACCGGCAGCCGCATGGACGAGGTGATCTTTGAGGAGTTCAAGGGCACCGGTAACACGGAACTGCACCTGGACCGGCGGCTGGTGGAAAAGCGCATCTGGCCGGCCATCGACGTCAACAAATCGGGCACGCGGCGCGAAGAGCTGCTGCTCACCGAAGAAGAGCTGCGGCGGATCTGGATCCTCCGCCGCGTGCTGAACGACATGAACCCGGTCGAAGCCATGGACCTGCTCGTCAACCGACTCCGTCGCACCAAGGACAACGACGAATTCCTGATGACGATGAATCTGGCCTGACGGTCACGCCGGGCGGCGTCCCGCGCGAATCGGGAACGACGCCGGTGCGGCCGGGCGACGGTTTCGAAGTATCAGTCCGCCGCGGCACAATCGGACAGCAGCTCGCAATTCCGGAATCGAACGATGCGGGACATCCGGGGACAACTGGTGGCCACCGAAGGACGATTCGGCATCGTCGTCTCGCGTTTCAACGCGCTCGTCACCGACCGGCTGATGGATGCGGCATGCGCGACTTTCGCGGCACACGGTGTGGGTGAAGACCGGCTGACGGTCGTCCGCGTGCCCGGTGCGTTCGAAATCCCTCTCGCCGCACACAAACTGGCCGAATCCGGCGACTACCGCGGGGTCGTGTGCCTGGGCGCGGTCATTCAGGGCGAAACCACGCACCACGACTACATCAATCAACAGGTCGCCGCCGGCCTGATGCAGACCATGCTGTCTACGGGCGTCCCCGTGTCTTTCGGCATCCTGACCTGCCAGACGCTCGATCAGGCACTGAACCGCGCGGGCGGCAAGGCCGGCAACAAGGGTGTCGAAGCCACGCTGGCGGTTCTCGAGATGGCCAGCGTTCTGAGCCAGATCGGCTCGTCTCAGTGACCGCCGGTCCCCGGTGACACGGGGCCCGTCCGCGTCGTGCCCGCCCCTCGCCCGGCGCAGCGGCTTGCCCGGCCAAGTTCTGTGCGGCTGCCCATCACCGGCTCGTCCCCTCTAGCGCGTCGAGTTCGGCACAGCGGTGACGGGCAGCTGTTGGCCCGTGGGGACACCTCACTCCGGCCCCCTGCGACGCGGAAATCGCACCGATAACCCGGTTCCTACGAACAGATCGTCCGCCGCCGCAGTAAGACCGTGCCCGATGCGCACGTCCCATTGGACGTCTGGACCGAACAACACGGTCAACCCGCCATTGACGTAATGTTGCGACCGCTCGGTATCGGCCCCGGATGGGATCAACGCAAACCATTCGAAATACGTCGCCACACGTGGCGACAGACTCAATGATGCCGACACCGACTGCGCCGTGAGGAGGTAAGATCGTCCGGTCACACCGTCGATATCCCCTCCGATGCCTGTCTGGCCGGCGAGACTCAACGACTCATTCGCATCCCACCCGTAAATCACGAGTCCGCTGCCCAACACGCGGCCCGCTCCGAAAGGGCCGTCGCTCGTCGGCAGGTCCAATTGACCGACCACGCCGACACGCGGGATCCACGTCTTTTGATCGCAGACCGCCAGCTTGAAGCCCAACTGCAGGTCCTCGACGCCTGCATGAGCCGACCGAATCCCGCTGGCGGATGAAACCGCCGCGACCGGCGAAACGACCGCACGAAATTCCAGCCAATCGGCAACGACACCGTAACGGAACAACAGTTCTCCGAAGGAATGTTCGTCGACGCGCCCAGCGGCGCTCCGATGTCGCGCGAACGTGTACCCGCCTTCGATCTGCAATGTGCCCAGTCCCACCGTCGACGGTGATTCCGTGAAATCGGGACGGTCGGTGACCAACGGCTCGCGCAGATCCCGTTGCTCCGGTGGTCCCTCTTCAGCATCGGCCACAGTTGCCCACAAAGTCGGATGGTGCCGCCATCTCCTGCTTTCTGCGGCCCGCCAATAGCGGTGGTGTTGCGGTTGGTCCTTCGGCGATTCGTCGAAGTCCGTACTTCCCATCGGCGGCGACACGGTCAAGGCCTGGTCCCCGTGCCCGCCATGGTGAGACCGGACGAACGGCGCGCGTTGAGACGGTGTTTCGACCTCGGCGGCGAAGCCGTGCCGGCCGCCGCCCCATCCCCTGGGACACAACACGGCCACCACCATTGCCGTTGACAGTACGGTCCTCATTCTTCAGCCCCTGTGATGCGTCTTCGAGCGGCGAGTTGCGTCACAGCTCGCTTCGCACGCGTCGGTGCGAACTCCCAGCGACGACAGGCTACGCCGAAAAGCACCTCGTGTTGCGCACGACGTCCTCCGTCCCACCCGACCGTCGGCAGATGCCAACCGTTCGGCCGATGGCAAGTGGAGGCTTACGCACTTTCGCGGAACGCTGGCACTCCACATCACTAAACGGGCGACGCACGTCCGGATCCCGACCGGATCCCAAGCCAGTGCTACATCCGAATCCGATGCCACTCTTATCGACGATCGTTGCCCACGCCGCCCACATTTTTTGATGGATCAAAAACAGTCTGGCCGACCGTTGGGCCTGGTGTGGCTAATGGGCCCCTCCAAAACGAGACGTGTCGCCCGACGGGTTTCGGATGGCACAGCGCACGTGCCAAGAAATCCAAACGCCGTGCCATGGAGAATCGACGTCGCCAATGCACCAGAACGAGCGGGCGCGGCGTGGCCGACCTGCGGCGACGCCGCCGTTGGGTTGCTGGCCCAATGTCTGTTTTCTGGCAGCTGACACGGGCTGCGCTCGTTGGCATGCGGCGTGCCAGCAGGTGGTCGATTTGCGACCACTGGGCACAGCACCCGCACTCCGGCGGCGGGATTCGGGGCGCGTGCTGTCGTTGGGCGCGCCAAGGGGCGAGCCGTTCTCAAGATCGCTTGCGCCGGACGGACCTTCCTCTGGTCATGATTTCGCCGGCACACGCTCTGCGAGCGCAAACAGAAGTGCTGCACCGCCACGAGGGACGATGCAGCACTCGCATCGGACGGAGGACCTCTGCTCACACATCGGGAATCACGCCGGTCAACGCGTTTGCAGCGATCGTCGGTTGGATTCCCGGTTTCGAAACGTCACTCCAACGAATCCGGTCTTCGAGTCGTTACCGCAACCAACCTGTCGACAGCGGAACCTTCTGCCTCAGTTGCAGGCCGGGGGAGCGGCACAGCTCGGCTTGCAGGCCGGAGCACAATGCTTGGGAGCCGGAGCCGCACACTTCGGCTTGCAGGCCGGTACACAGTGCTTGGCCGCCGGAGCCGCACAGCTCGGCTTGCAGGCCGGTGCACAATGCTTGGCCGCCGGAGCCGCGCAGGTCGGCTTGCAGGCCGGTGCACAATGCTTGGGAGCCGGAGCAGCGCACTTCGGCGGAGCCGTCGTGCAGCACCGATCCTTTGCGAACAGGCTCACCCGCGGCATCTGCAGCTTCGGCAGGCAAAGCTTCGGCAGGCGAATCTTCGGCAGACGCAGGCCGCGCTGGCAGCAGCACGAGCTGGTCTGACCGCACGCGCCCTTGTGGGCGTCACAGCACGCCTTGGGTGCCGGAGCGGCACACGTCGGACACTTCGGTTGCGGCACCGCACACTTGTGGTCGAACAGACCAGCCTGGGCCGCCGAGACGCCCATGCTGATCACGGCCACGGTGACGAGAGAGGTGATCCACTTCATTTCCCTTGTTCTCCTCGCTACAAAACCCCGTTGACGTTTCTGCGTGAGAGACTGCGTGGAACGCCGGCCGGTACGTCCCAGCCCTCTTTGCGAGCGTTCGCTGGTCCTCACCGCGACAACAACCCAAATGCTGGCCCTTTTTTCGGACGAGTTCTCCGCACCATACGATCGAATTCGCGTGTTTCGCGTCGGGGGCGGCCCAGTCGCCGGCAGTCGCACCGGTCGCGACGGACACCACGCTCGTTCCGGATCTGGCGGTCGTGATCGCTGCATGCACAACGACAGTTGCACCGGTCTCCCCGCGCTCCGCACGCACTCCTGCTACGCCATGAAGCCGACTCGGGTGTTGTACCAGTCACGATTCCTCAGGCTCGTCGAACGCGACGGTTGGGAATTCGTGCAGCGAATCAGCACCACGGGCGTGGTCTGCATCGTCGCCCACACCGAACGGCAACAGGTCGTGCTGGTCGAGCAGTTCCGACCACCTGTCGCCGCTCCCATCATCGAATGGCCCGCCGGCCTCGTCGGCGATCGGCAGGTCGAGGAAACTCCGCTGGAGGCGGCCCGCCGCGAGCTGCTGGAAGAAACCGGCCACGTCTCCGACCACTGGGAGCGTCTGTTCGTCGCCGCCTCCTCCGCAGGGCTCACGGACGAGTGCATCGAGTTCTACCTGGCACTCAACTGTCGGCGTGTGGCCCAAGGCGGCGGCGACGCTTCGGAATCGATCACCGTCCACACCATCGACCGATCCGTGGTCGACGACTGGTTGCGACAACGCGCGGCAGCGGGTGCTTTGTTGGACGCCCGGATCTACGCCGGTCTGTACTGGCTCGACCGCCGAATGGAACCGCAAACGTCGGCGCGCCGACGCGGTTGACCCGAGCGCGGGCCGAACGCCTTGTCGCCACCTCTCCAATCCGTGCCAGGACGCTGGACGATGCATCGAAGGCCGCGTGGGGACGAAGACCGCACCGCCGACGCGCGGATTGCAGCCGGCAGCCCGTGGTCGGTCGTCCGGCTCCTCTGTCCGTTGGTGGAGCGCCGGCACATCCCGACCACCCGCACAGTTTCGCCGGACGACCACGGCTGCGCAACTTGCACGGATCTCGCAACCGTCGTAACCGGACCTTCGATCCACACAAACCGCTCGATTGTCGGCGGTCGTTTTTGAAATCGGCGATCAAGGTTGCACATAATGCAGGACGTACCGATCGCACCGGTTTCCGAAGGCAGGCAGCATTCGGGGAGTTTGTGGGTTGTTTCGGGTGTTCCGACGTCGTCGGTCGCGGACCGTCGTGCGTGCGGACCGCTGGGGACGAACCGACAATGCCCGCCCGCGGGCGTAGCTGCATCGCGTTCGGCCGTCACGGCGACCGGCGGCGGGGCTGCGCCGGGTCGGCCACGGACCATGGCCCAGGAGCGCTGCCTCGGAGGAACCGGCTCAGCAATGAGACGCTCTGCGGATCGGACTCCGGCCCGGAGCCTCCGGTGCGCGCACGTGCGGTTTTCAGACGACCAACGATCGACAGCGGGGAGGTGGAGCGATGAACTTGCGTGGGTGCATTCTCGGTTTGCTGTGGTGGGCGGCGTGGACCGCGTCCGCACAGGCCGCGGGCTATTGCGGTGTGGCGGGATATGCGGCCTGCCCCACGGATGCCTGCCAGAACACCGTTTGCTACACGAGTTTCAAGCTGCAGCGACAGACCTGCTACCGTACGGTGCAACGGACCGTCTACGAGCCACAGACATACACCGTCAACCGGACGGTGTATGAAACGGTGTGGGAAGATCGACAGGAAACCCGCTACCGGATCGTTCAGGAAACGGCTTACCGCGAGCAGACCTACACGGTACAGAAGCCCGTGATCGAGACGACCGAACGCGAGCAGCGGTACATCGTCCGCCGACCCGTGTGGGAAACGACCGAGCAGGTCGTGCAGCGCCAGGTCTGCCGACCGGTCACCGAAACCGTCGAACAGGAATGCCGCCAGCTCGTCTGCAGGCCGGTGACCGAAACGATCGAGCAGGAATGCCGGCGGATCGTCTATCGTCCTGTGACGGAAACCATCGAACGGCAGTACTGCCGGACCGTGTGGAAGCCCGTTACGCAGTGCCGGACCGTCCGCTATTTGAGCGGCTGTTGGGTGCCTCAAGTGAAGTGCAAGCCGGGGCTGCCGGTGCTGGCACCGGTCGCCACACCGTGCGGGCCACCGATGCTGGCCTTCGTTCCCTCTCCGCCCCACATCAAGACGACCTGGCGCTGGCAGCCGCAGATTGTGGAAAGACAGGTCCCCTACACCACGTACGTTCCCCAAGTGGTGGTCGAAAAGCGGCCGGTGCAGGTGTGCCGATATGTTCCGCAAGAGGTTGTGCAGAAGGTTCCCGTCACACGCACCCGCTGGGTTCAGGAGCAGATCGTACGCAAGATCCCCGTGCAGCGCGTTCGGTGGGTCACCGAGACGGTCGAACAGCGCGTCCCGCAGCGCGTTTGCCGCTGGGTCGAAGAAGAGCGGGTCTGCAAGGTTCCGGTACAGGTCTGTCGGATGGTCACCGAAACCCGCACCTGCAAAGTCCCCTACTGCGTGACCCGCAAGGTCCCCTACACGGTGACCTGCAAGGTGCCCCGCTGCGTGGCCAAAGAGGTCCCCGTCACCTGCACGCGGTGGGTCGCCAAGGTCGTGACCGAACAGGTGCCCTACGAAGTCTGCCGGATGGTTCCCACGCAGGTGTGCGTCCCCGTCGCCGCTCCGGTCTGCTCGCCCTGCGGTCTCGGCAGCTCCGCCGCCTGTCTCAGCGGAAGCTGTGACGTGAATGGGCCGCAAAAGCCGCATCGTGCGGCGAAGCCGACACCCGACCCCAACATCTCGCAGCCGTCCAGCGACGATCAACCCCCTAAACCGCAGCCGGCGCAAGGCGGACAGGGCAACGCAAAACGGGACTGGAAAGCGGCCAAGCCGGTGACCAAACCCGCCACCACACCGCAGAACAAGCAGGGTGGGCCGACGGGCGCCGCCAAGCCCGAATCGCAGAAACCGCCGGTTCCCGACAATCCGGACGCACAACCGCAGACCACGCCGGCGAAACCCGCCACGCCGGCAGATTCCGATTCCGCCGATCCGAAGGCGAAGAACACCGGCGAACCGGTGCTGACCGTACCGGGTGTCGACGCCTGAACGTCGCCAACCGATCGCAACGTAGCGAAGCCTTCACGGCCCGGCCGCCTGTTCAGCGGTCGCGGCCGTTTTTCGCCTCTGGTGCATCCGTCGCCCGATCCGACCGCCACGCAGCGGCCCGTCGCCCGCCGGCCGCCGGCCATGGGACGCTGTCCCAACCCACATGGCCCCGCCGGCATTCTCAACGATCGGCCGCGGATGCGCCGGCGAGCAGATCATCGATCGCTTGACCGTAATCGGCGGCGTCGAAGATCGCGCTACCCACAACCAGGATTTCGGCTCCTGCGGCACGGACTTCCGCGGCATTCCCCGGACCGATGCCGCCGTCCACGGAAAGGATCGTCGTTTCGGCAACCAGCTCCCGAAGCCGACGGAGCTTGTCCAAGGCGACCGGCATGAACTTCTGGCCGCCGAAACCGGGCTCCACGCTCATCACCAGAACGAGGTCGCAGCGCGGCAGCAGGTCCGCCACGGCGTCGATCGGCGTTCCCGGGTTGATGGCCAGCCCCGCCACAGCGCCCAGCTCGCGGACCTGCTCGAGGGCGTCCGCCGCGGCCGGTGTCGCCTCGAAGTGGATCGTGATCGCATCGCAGCCGGCATCGTGGAACTGCCGCAGATACCGCTCCGGGCGTTCGATCATCAGGTGAGCATCGAACGCCAGTTCGGTACGGACGCGCATCCGCTCGATGACCATCGGTCCGTACGACAGATTCGGGACGAACATCCCGTCCATCACGTCCAGGTGCAACATTTCGGCACCGGCCTGCTCCAACAGCTCGATCTCGCGCTGCAGGTTGCCGAAATCGCACTTCAGCATCGAAGGTGCGATCAACGGGCGACGACGACGATCGGTCGCGGCAAAGGCCGCTTCCGGCAAGCGGTCGTGGTACTGTCGCAACAGTGCACGACCGAACGTGCGCGAAGGACTCATGTCTCTGAACTTTCGCAACTTCTGACGGGTGAAATCGACATGCCGACACGGTCCGCCCGGTGGGGATGGTAGACGGCGAACGACCGTCGGTCGAACGGACCGCCGCGGATACCGGCGATTCCCCGGTCCGCGCCGCCGCACAGCGGGCGTTCTCAAACGCGGTCCACCCACTCCGCTGCGAACGTGAACACTTCGTCGATTTCCGAAGCCGCGTCACCGCCCAATGTGTCCGATCCGGCACCGCCGGCGACGGTGTCGGCCTGTCCTCCCTGGCCGCTGACGTTGTCGTCGCCGTCGCCGCCCAGAGCAATATCCCGGCCGGCTCCGCCGCGCAGCGTGTCGTTCCCTTCGGCGCCGATCAGCGTGTCGTCCCCGGCATTTCCCGACAGCATGTCGTGTCCACGACCACCGGCCAGCCCGTCATCGCCGTCACCGCCTTCCAGACGGTCGTTCCCGTCGCGGCCGAGAAGGATGTCGTTCCCATCGCCCCCCTGAAGCGTGTCGTTCCCCGGTCCTCCGTCGAGCCTGTCGCGGGCGGCTTGGCCGACCAAGCTGTCGTGTCCCGCACCCCCGTACAGGGTGTCATCGCCGGCTCGGCCTTCCAGGCGGTCGTCGCCTTCCCCGCCGATCAGCACATCGGCCGACGGGCCGCCGATCAACGAGTCGTCGCCGCCGCGGCCGATCAACCGCACAGAACCGCTGAACGCCGAAGCGTCGAACGCATCGGCGCCCGATCCGCCGGCCAGCGTCGCCGCCATCACGCCCTGCAACGTATCGCTGGCGCCGCTGCCGTCACTCAGGCCGCTATCCGTCAGCGTCACGGTCCCGGCAATGTCCGTTTCGACCAGCATGTTCATCCCGCCTTGGCCATTGAGGAAATCCGCCCCGTCACCACCGCTCAGCCGGTCGTCGCCGGCTCCGCCGTAGATGCGGTCCCGACCGGGGCCGCCGCGGAGCACATCGGCGCCCGCCGAGCCGATGAGGGTGTCGTCGCCGGCACCGCCGTCGGCAAAGTCCGCCGGCATCTTTCCACCACCGGTCGACGGAGTGACCGTGGCTCGCGCGTCGATCCGGTCGTCACCGTCTCCGCCCAGAAGCACGTCCCGGCTGCGGCCGCCGATCAGCGTATCGTTGCCCCCCTGTCCGAGTAGCCGGACGGGGCCGCTGAACTGCGTCGCGTCCAGCACGTCGTTGCCGGCGCCGCCGGCAAGCTTGGCCCGTTCGATTCCCATCAAGGTGTCGATTGCGGCACCGCTCAGAACGTCGTCGCGGAGCACGACCGTTCCCGACAAGCCGGTTTCCATCAACATGTCCCAGCCGCCCTGGCCGTTGAGCATGTCCTGGCCCGGCCCGCCCGAGACCGTATCCTTGCCCGCACCGCCCCACACCCGATCGTCGCCTCCGTTGCCGTACAGCAAGTCGTCGCCCGCTTCGCCGCTGACCGAATCGTCCGCACCACCGCCCAGCAACGTGTCATCACCCGCGCCGCCCAGCAACATCACGGCGTTGGCCAGCCCATGAGCATCCAACCGGTCCGCGCCGTCCCCGCCGCGGACCGTGATCGCGGCCGAAAACAGCAGGTCGACGCCGGCCAGCCGTACCAGGTCATCGTCCGCACCGCCGTCGATCGACAGCGAGGCCGTCGGATCGGCGAAAGCGAACACTGTCCGGCTGGCGCGTTCCTTGATCAGCGAACGATCGTCGCCCGCCGTGGCGTCGTCCATCAGCACGAAGTGGTCGAAGCCGCCCGAACCCGTCCAGCGGCGGGCCGCTGCCGGAACAACGTCGCGGAACTCTTCCACACCCCGCACGTCCAGAGACGCGCTTCCGACCGTGACCGTCCAGCCGTCGGCACGCCGTGCATAGCCCACTTCGGAAACCGCCGAGCCGGTCAGAAACACCCGATCGCGGGTCGCCTGTCCGCCACCGTCGAGGAACAGGCCGCCCCGCGGAACCACCTCGCCGCCGGAGAAATCCAATCGGATCGTGTCATCGCCGTCCGTGCCCACGATCCGCAGCGAAGCGATGTTGTCCACCGGGCTGCCCCAGATCACCGACGAAGTGGCCCCATCGACCACCAGCAGGGCCGGACCGACGCGCCCGATCACCACGGCATCCGTCCGGGGAAGCTGCACCGTGGGCGTGTCGAATTCGAACGCTCCGATGTCCGCCGCAAAATCCAGGTCGGTGTCTCCGTCGAAGAAGCGTTCGACTCCCCGCTGATCGCCGGCCGCCCCCATGCCGGCTTCTGCCGCGTCGATGGCCGGGCTGCCCGGCAGCAGAGCATGCGTGGGCGTCGGGCCGCCGTTGTCCGCCAGCGGCCCGAGCATCGGATCCAGTGGAGCACTCACGTCACCGGTCAGGTTCCGTGACGGTGCGTCCAATGCCGCTCCATTGACGATACCGATCAGGTTCCGGGTGTGCGTGGTCACTTTCCCCCAGACGTCACGGCCCGCCGGAGCGGTGTTGAGAGCGATGATCGTATTTCCGAGCACCAGTCGTGCTTCACTGGCAACGTGCACCCCCCCTCCCCGCACCGCCGCTTCGTTCTCGGCGATCGTGACGCTCAGCACCGTGGCATCCGCCGCGTTGTCCAAACGCAGGGCACCGCCGCGGTGCGCCGCGTGGTTCCCCGAAAAAGTGCTGTTGCCGACCACCGTGGCCGACGAAGTCACCAGCCCGCCGCCGTCGGCCGCAGCGCTGTTCGATTCCACGGTGCTGGTGTACAGGTTCAACGTACCGCCCCGCTGCGCAATGCCGCCGCCGTCGCTCGACGCGGCGTTGGCGCGGACGTGAGTACGGGTCACGGCCACATTGCCGCCGCCGACATACATCCCGCCACCGTCGGTTGCGGCCGTGTTCTGCACGAAGGACGCCAGATCGACGGACACCGTCCCGTCCCCGGCAAAGAACGCGCCGCCACCCCGCCGCCGGGCCTGGTTCTGTTCGAACGCGGTCCCGGAGATTTCCACCGTCGCGGCCAGCGTCCCCAGCCCTCCGCCGTCCCGCGCCGTGTTTCCCCGCAGCTCCGATCCGGTGATACTCACACCACCGGCCACGATCGCCAATCCGCCCCCGTCGGCCTGGGCCGTGTTGTCGACGACCGAGACGTTCTGCAGCGTCACGAACCCCGCGTCGCTGGCAATCGCCCCGCCGGCCGATCGGTCCGCGTCGCCGGTCGCGCGATTGTCACGCAGCACACCGTCACTGATCAGCACGGTTCCGCCGGAATTGAAGATCGCGCCGCCGAATTCGGCTTCCCCGTTGATCAGCGTCAGATCGTGCAGTTCGAGCGTCACTCCGGGAAAGACGTGGAAGATCCTTCCCAGACGGTTGGCGTCGATGATCGTACGGTCGGCGCCGGCCCCCTGAATGATCAGGCTCTCCAGCACGTCCAGGTCGCCGGTGTTTGCGGTGTTTTCATCGACGGCGGCATCGACGTCCGGCCGTGCGAAGCGGAACGTGCCGGCCGGAAGCACGATGCGGTCCTTGCCCGGCGAGGCATTCGCCTCTTCGACCGCGGCGCGCAGCGTGGTGCGGCCGAGGCCGTCGCGGGCATCGCCGTCCCCGGCGACGGCATCGGGGCGGTCCGCCGTCGCATCCACGACGAATTCATGGGCGACCGCGGCTTCCAACTCCACGGCGCCGATGTCCGCCCGCGCCACACCGTCGCTGTTGCCGTCGACGATGCGGTCCACGCCACGCTGGTCGGTCACCGGTACACCATTGGCCGCTCCCGCGTCGATGACCGGACTGCCCGGTCGGGGAAGGTGCGTCTGCGTGGGACCACCGTTGTCGGCCAGCGGACCAAGCATCGGATCCAGCGGTGAGGCTGCGGTGCCCACACGATTGCCGTTCGCTCCGTTGACGATCCCCGTGGAACCAGTCGGATCACCCAGGAAGTTGAATCCGTTCGACAGCACGGCGCCGCTGATGTCCGGCGCCGCACCGGCGGTATTGCCGGCAATGATCGTGTGGCCGATTTCCGGCACGGCGTTGGCCGCGATTCCGCCGCCGAAGTTGGTCGCATCATTCAGCGTGAACGTGCTGCTGACGACGCTCGTGCTGCTGCCGTTTCGATTGGCCATGCCGCCGCCCGAATCGGTGGCCCGGTTCCCGCTGACCGTCACGTCGATCAGCTCGACGCGAACGGCCCCGAAGTTGTTCAGACCGCCGCCGACGGCCGAGACGTTGCCCGAGACCGTCACGCCGACCAGAGCGGTCCGGGCGTTGTCGGTGTCGATCCCACCGCCGCCGAAATCGGCCGAGTTTCCGCGAACGGTGCTGTTGGTCAGCATCAACAGGCTGGCGGTGGTGTCGCTGCCGTCATCGAAGTTCTCGATGCCGCCGCCGAACTGCGCGGCATGGTTGTCCTCGATCGTGCTCAGGTCGATCGTCACCGATCCATTGCCCACATTGCTGATGCCGCCACCATTGCGGGCATCGTTGCGCGCGATCGACGTCTCACTGATATTCAGCGTCGAATTGTCGTTGCTGATGCCGCCGCCGTCGCGACCGGCCGCGTTGTCGACGATCGCACTGTCCGTGATCGTCACGGTCGATTCAAAGAAGCTCAGCCCGCCGCCGTCGACCTGCGCCTGGTTGTTGCGGACCGTCACGTTGGTCAGCGTCACGGTGGCGGCCTGCGCGTAGATCCCGCCTCCGTGCACGGCCGCGGCATTCTGGTCGACGATCGAATCGCGGATGGTCACGCTTCCGGTCTGCGCCGCGATGGCACCACCCACGGAATCGGCCGCCGTCACGGCGGTATTGTTGAACAGAACGACATCGTCCAGAACCAGATCGCCGCGACTGAGAATCGCCCCGCCATTGGTTCCCACGCCGTTGCGCAGTGTCACGCCGCTGAGCTGAAAAGCGACGCCCCGATCGACGTCGAAAATCCGGTCGATGCCGTTCGCGTCGATGATGGTCTGCCCGGATCCGGCTCCCAGGATCTGCAGATCGTCGTTGATGTCCAGATCTCCGCCCGCCGCGGCGTCTTCCTGCCCCCCGAGCACGGAAAGCGTATACACGCCCGCCGGCAGCACGATGAAATCCATTCCGTCCCGCGCATTGGCTTCCTGAATCGCTGCCCGCAGCGACACATTTCCGTCGCCGTCCGCGGCGATTCCGTCGCCGATCGCCGCGTCGACACCGTCCGCATACGTGTTCACCACGAACGCGGACAGCAGCGTCCGGCGTTCCAGAAGCTCCACCCCGACGCGCGTGCGCATCCCTCGCCCCGCCGCCCGCCGCCCGCCGCGACGCCGGCCGAGCTCGCTCCGCGCGATCAACTTTCGCGTACTCACCGCCCTGTGCCGACAGCCGGTCCAGCGCCGGCGGAACAGGTCCATCCATGACTTGAGAAACATCGCGACTCGATCCTTGCTTGCCGTTGGCCCGCCAACCGGAATGCCGTTTCCGTCTGCCGGACGCGGCGCGCACGCCCATGACTCCGCCGACGAATCGGCGAGCATCCCGCCGAATCACGACAACCACCGGAAACGCTGGCGAAAACGTACGGGAAAGAATGGGGCTCTGTGGGAAGGCACCGTCCGCTATGTCGACGGCGGCGAAAGGGAAGGGATGTTCCCGGATGATCTCCGCGGAAGCCTTCGTTCCGCAGGAGATTTCCGGGGATGGCGACCATACCAACCGCGCCGCGGTGCGCGAAGACGAGTTTTCCTGAAGGCCCCGGTGAACCTGCCGGTCGTCGAATCAGTACCCCCCAGCTCGCGACCGGCTATGATGCCCGGCACCGAGCCGGCACACCCCATGACTGGCCGCACTGCCATGAGTGACCGCCTTCCAATTCCACCGCCTGGAACGACGCGCCAACTCGCGTTCTGGACGCTCGAGACGTTTCGTCGCACACGACGATTCATCGGCGAGATCCTCGACCAGTGGTACACCGCGCAGGCTGCCGACGCCTCGGGCGCGGTGGGCACCAGCCGCCGTTTCACGGCCGTTCCACGGAGCCCCGAACCACCGCCCCGCGGCGTCGTTCTCGAATGGGTTTCCGACATCATCCGCCGTCGCCTGACGCTGGCGGCACTGCTGGAGCCGCTGCTGCGCCGTCCCCGCAGAACCACGCCCAAACCGCTCTGGACGCTCCTGGAACTGGGGGCCTACCAACTGGTCTTCCGCGACGACATCGCCCCCCACGCCGCCATCTTCGAAACCGTCGAGCTGGCCGGCTGGCTTGGCCGCCCGCGCTGGCGCGGGTTCGTCAACGGCGTGCTGCGCGAACTGCAACGCCAGCTCACCGACGAAATCGTCGACCACCCCGCCCCCGACGCCGTTCCCCTCAGCCCATCCTGGCTGGTGTCCGACGAACCCACGCAACGGTACCCGGAAGCCCCGCCGTACCCGGGGCGACTGGTGCGGCGATTTCGCAGAATCGCCGTCCCGCGGTTCGCCGATCCGGAACGCGACTTCGCGGACTACTTCATGCGGGCGTTCAGCCTCCCCAACTGGCTGATCCACCGCCAGCAGCGCTGGGCCCGGCAACTGGTCGCCGAACCGGCGCGGCAGCGCGACCTGCTGCTCGACGTCGGCTTCTGGTTCCTCGGCTGCCCGCGTCTGACGCTCCGCGTCAACCGGCTGCGAACGACGCCGGCCGAGCTGCGAGAACGCCTGCAACAGAGGATCGCCGACTCCGGCGCCGCTGCATCGATCAGCGCCAGTGACCACCCCTGGGCTCTGTGGCTGCACGGCCGAGCCCACGTGACGGCCTGGCCCGAATTCGCCGCCGGACTGTTCACCATCCAGGACAGTTCGGCGATGGTCGCCGCAGACCTTCTCGAACCACGTCCCGGCGAACGCATTCTGGACCTGTGCGCCGCGCCGGGAACGAAGACCACGCAGCTCGCCGAGATGATGGAGGACCGCGGCCGCGTTCTGGCCACCGATCTGACCGCAGACAAACTGCGCTACGTCGAAGAAAACGCTCGGCGGCTGGGGCTCACATGCGTCGAAACGCGGCAGATCCGACCGGACTGGAGCGATTTGCCGGGCGAAGCGTTCGATGCCGTGCTGGTCGATGCCCCCTGTTCCAACACCGGCGTGCTGGGCAAACGCCCCGAAGCTCGCTGGAGGCTCAGCACGGCCGACATCGCCGAGCTTTCCCGGCTACAGCGCCGGCTATTGACCACGGCCCTGCAGCGCGTGCGCCCGGGCGGCCGCGTGGTGTACTCGACGTGCAGCCTCGAACCGGAAGAGAACGAACAGGTCGTCAAGGCCGCCCTCCGCAAGACCACCGCGTACGTCGAGCAGGTCGCGGTGACGCGGATTCCGGGCCGCCCCGCCGACGGCGCATTCGCCGCCCGCATCCTCCGCCTGCAATGACCGCCGCCCGTACCGCCCCCTTCCCCGGCCCGCGAACACCACCGCTTACCGAGCTCGAAAGCTCACGTCCACTCGCCACCGAAGCCGGACGAGGGCCCCGGACCAACCGACTCGCGCGTCGAATTTCACGTTCGACGTCCCTTCGTCGGTTTTCCACGGCGCGCCGCCTGAGCGAGTTCTGGCCACGCACCGTCGCCAACGCACGTCCGCAGCTCTTCCGAGTGAATGCTGACTCACCGAATTACCCGGCGGCGCCGTATGCGTCAGAACTTCCGCCCACACATCGGACAGCAATACTCGTTGTCATAGCCGTAGCATCCCTGGCTAATGGCCGTGTCAACATGCCCGCATTGC
>RFHO01000219.1 GCA_003696385.1 Planctomycetota bacterium
CGATCAGGCCGAAAGCCGGAGCGGGTATAGCGGCACGAACCCAGTCTGACGAGGGAACACCACAGAGGAGGACCGCCATGAAGAGCTTGCTGATCGCCTTCATCCGTGACGATGCCGGATTCATCATCTCCGCCGAACTGGTTCTGGTGGCCACCATCGCTGTGCTGAGCATGGTGGTTGGGCTGTCGGAGATCGCGCATGCGGTGAACCAGGAGCTGGAGGACGTCGCTTCGGCGTTCGGAGCTCTGAATCAGACGTACAGGTATAACGGTCTGAACGGGCATTCCGGAGACATTACGGGCAGCCTGTTCAACGACAATGTGGACTTCTGCGACAACGACTGCGACATCGTCGCCGCCGATGCGACTCCGGAAGGCTGGTGAGCGGCGGGTCCGGCCGATCCGGCACGGAGGTCGGTATACCGATTTCGGTGTGACGCGGACGCGAGAGCGAAGACACGAACCCGATCCCCGATGTCCTCACTACGGTCGGCGGCTGCGGCGGCGATCGCCGCCGGCCCGCAGAGAGACCGCGGAACCCGACAGCGACACTCTTTCGTTCCGCTGCCTCCGCACGGATTGCGGTCCCCCCTGTGATGCAGCCCGGTTCGCCCGCCGGGCTGCTTCTTTGTGCGCCGGGGATGTGGGATGTGGCATGGGCGATCGGATTCACCGCGGTTGGCCGAAGAGCGTGGCCAGGATCCGGCGGCGCATGGCATGGTTGCGGTGCTCGCACAGGTAAATGCCTTGCCAGGTTCCCAGAGCCAGCCGGCCGGCGCGCACCGGAATGGTCAGCGAAACGCCCATCAAGGAGGTTTTGACGTGGGCGGGCATGTCGTCGGGGCCTTCCAGCGTATGTGTGTAGGGTAGGTCCTCCGGCGCGATGTGGTCCAGGGCGGTGGCCAGATCCCTGCGGACATCGGGGTCGGCATTTTCGTTGATCGAGAGTGAGGCAGAGGTGTGCATCAGAAACAGGTGCAACAGTCCGATGTGGACCGAATCCAGTTCCGGAATGGCACGCACGACGTCTGACGTGATCAGGTGGCAACCTCGGGCCACGGCAGGCAGTTCGATGGTGCGTTGGATCCACAACATGAGCATACTCCGGGAGCACAGGTTCCCGTGCCGGCTGGTCGAACGGGCCGGCGGTGTGACCAGTCGCCCCGACCGCCGGGGAAGTGGGATTCACGAGAAAGCCTGGCGGATCAGCGCCCGCAGGGACGCTTCGTCGTACAGGCAATAGGGGTAATCGCGCCGCGTGAGGATTTCATTGGCCTGCAGGCGTTCGAGCAGTTCGCTGCGCAGTTGGAGGAGGTGTTGTCGCTGCGGCTGGGCGAACGCGGCGAGTTTCGCGTCGATTTCACGAAATTCGAGGAACCGGCGTCGATTCGCCGGTGCCAGGGCACGGCGCTCTCGCCGGGTCAGGCCGCGGCGTTGTTCGGCCTGGTGCTGTTCTTCGATGAGCTGTTCCTTGCGGAGCATCAGTGCGTCGGCTTCGGGATAGACCCCGCCGGGCAGGTACCGATCGGCGTTGTACGTCAGTTCGCGGATGCCGTGATCGATTCGCCGCAGATCAGCAGGATCCACGTCGAAGGGTGGGCCGATCGGCAGCCAGAGTGTTGCCGTGATGGTCTGGAATTCGGGGGGCGGGATCTCGAAAAAGCGTGCAATGATGCGGTCGGTCATTTCGTCGTAGCGTGCCCCGCCGATTCCATGGATGAACAGGTCGGACAGAAAGACCCGCACGAACATCGTCGTCGTGAGGGCACGAGTGCGGAATCGCCAGCCGGCGGTGGACAGCCGTCTCAGGTCTGGCAGAGCGGTGGCGGTCGCGTCGTCCGGATCGATGCGGACCGTTCCCAGCGGGCGTTCGTCGTCGGCCAGTTCGACGCCGCCGGCAACCGGCCGGGCGAACAGTCGCCGGCGTTGCTGCTCTCCGTCGGCCCACACCCAGAAGGGGGTTTCGTACCAGTCGTCACGTGTGGCGAGTGCGGGAACGGGATGCCGTGTACTCCGCACGCGGTGGACCTGCCGATACTCACGGAGCACGCTGTTGTGGATCTCGTGGAAGCGGCGGATGTCGGCCAGGATTCGGGCCAGGAACCAGCGGAACGGGTCGGTTTCGCACAAGCGGCTGAGCGGCAGTTCGAGGTTGTTCAGCTTCCAGCGCCGTTCCAGTTTGTGTCGGGCGGCCACCAGGCAGTCCACCAGTCGGTCCGTCTGTTGCAGCCGGGCCGTGGCGTCGCGCCAGCAGTCGGCCAGCAGCGGAAGGTAATGCCAGGATTGGAGCAGGCGGCAGACTTCACTGCGAAATTCGGCGAACCGCTTGCGGTTGCGAACCTTCGCCAGCTCCCAGGGTTCTCTGTGATGTGGGTCGTCGAAGGCCACCCACTGCAGCCGCGGCGCCTCGCGTGTACCGATCGGGACGGGGATCTGCACGCGGTCGACGGTGTCGGTATCGACGATGATGTTCAGTGGCGCGGCATAGGTCTGTTCGGCGATGTGTCCGACGGCGAAGTTCTTGATCCACACGCCCGGGTGGAAGAGTTCCGGTTGATGGCCGGTGGCCACGACGTGTTCGAACGGCTTGCGAGGTAGGGGACGCTGGAGAAGTTCTTCGGTGTAGCGGTAGGCTTCTTGGAGAGCGGCCCCACGGGCCCAGTCGCGCAGCTCCGATAGAGGACGGCCGAGGATGTGGCGGTCGTGGCGTTGCAACCAGGCGTGATGGGCGCGGACCAGTTCCGGCGCCAGGTCGATGCGCGGCACGGCGAGCACCGAGGGGCTATCGGTGGGGACCCGCAGCGGCTGTGGCGTCCAAGGCAGTTCGTACGGCGACGCAGGCCGGGGTTGGCGTTCGGTCACGGATGTCGTCATGGGCGTGATGATACGCGTGGGGGTGAGGGAATCGGACGGCGGCCGGCCGGTTCGAGTGTTGCGGTTCGCATTGCGATCGGCGGTGGGGCCGACCGGAGAGGATTCAATCGACTTCGGGAAGGATCACTTCCTTCAGCCAATAGCCTTTCAGTTCCTTGACCAGCCAGAGGAACTTGCCCAGATCGATCGGCTTGGTGAGGTAAGCCTGCACGTTGAGTTCTTCACTGATCTGCACGTCGGTGGGGTCGGACGACGCGGTGAGGATTACCACCGGTACGTCCTGTAGCTCGGGAGTCCGCCGGATGGCCTTCAGCAGTTCCCGTCCATCGAGGTTGGGGAGTGTCAGATCCAGCAGCACGAGGTCCGGTCGCGGCGCCTGAGCGAATTTGCCGATCCGCATCAGAAACTCGTACGCTTCGCGGCCGTCATCGAGCCAGGTCATGCGATGCTGAACGTTTCCCGAGCGCAGGGCACCGATCGTCATTTGTGCGGCGGTGATGCTGTCTTCGACGTACAGGATCTCCATCGGACGTCCGACCGGTTCGGCGGTACTCATGCCGTTGCCCTCCGCGTCGCGGCGACCGGTTGCCGCCGAGCGACCAACCGGTGTTCAATCCACGAAGAAAAACCGCTCTGCCTGCCGCACGGTCGCCGGGTCGCGGGCCCGCAGTTCTTTCAGGGCCCGTTGGGCATCCACGACGTGGGCCGGCGGCGGATTCCGTTTGTCGGGGTTGTCTTTGGCGCAGACCAGAAAGTAGCGCACGATCGCCCGCTTGATGGCGGGCACGTCGTACGGTTCTCGACCGTAGATCTTCAGCAACCGCTCGCGCACGGACCAGTCCTTCCACCGGGCCAGGTCGGCGATGACGAGGTCCGTCAGTTCGGGACGGTCCAGCAGCAAGCGCATCGAACGCTGCAGTCGTTGCGGGGCGATTTTGCCGTTGCCATACGTCCACATGAATCGCAGCGCCTGCATTGCGGCATAGGTCTCGCTGAATGGAAGAGGCTGCGGCTTGCCGTCCTTGTCGAGCACCGGTCGGCCGTCCGGCCCGATCAGTGTGGTGGCGACCAGTTTGGTGCGATCCAGCAGCTCCAGACCGCGTTCGCCGGTCAGCAGAAGGTACCCGGACATGATGCCTTCGATTCCCAGGCGATAGTCCTGTGTCGGTTCCAGGATCCGCCGCCGCATCCAGTCGGCGTCCTGTTCGTTGCCGGACAGTCCCAGCAGCAGGCCGTACAAACCGGTGCGTGTGACGGGTGTATCGGGCGACTGCAGCCACTTGCGAACCTTTTCGCGGGGGATCCGGTCTCGGATCGCCGCGATGTCCTCATACGGCGCATTGGCGAATTCGGCGTACGCGTCGTCCGCGATCGCCTTTTCCGGGTGTTCGAGAAATCGCAGATAGTAGGCCAGCCGTTCGGTTCGCGGCGCCGTGCGCGGCGGTGCCTGTGTGATGTACTGGATGGTCGTGCGGGAGACTTCCAGCGGGCTGCCCCACTGGATGCCTTCGGCGGCGGATCCCATCAGGAGGAACAGGTCTCCGCGTTTGGCCGCACGATACCGCGGCAGTGTGATCGTGGTGTCGGAAAGCGTCTGTGGACCCTTGATGACCCGTTGGACCCGGTAGGTCGTCGTTCCCGGCGAATCGTCCTGACCCGGCTTTCCCGAATCCCACGCCACGACGACCGCGACGTCGGCCTGGTCGACCTGTTCGCCGAGCGTGAGAGACGGGGCGGAGCAGAACGGACAGGCCGAGGCCACGCCGGTTGCCACCACAAAGGCCGCGAGTCCC
>RFHO01000220.1 GCA_003696385.1 Planctomycetota bacterium
GACCGGCCGCGGCCACCCGGCTGTGCGGTGAACGCTGTCGGCCGGTTCGTGATACCGGTTCCAGCAGGCGGCTCCGGGAGCCAGCACGAGCGTGCCGCCGCGGCGAACCCAATCGACCACCTGCCGCTGGCCCTCCAGCGGCACATCGGGGCCGGTCACGTACAGCACGCGGTACGGCGCAAGTTTCTCGGCGGTGAGCATGTCTTCGTCGATGACGTCGGCCGGGATGCCGGCGTGCTGCAGGGCCAGGTACAGATCGAACAGCTCGGCCAGGTAGCCGCAGCGGCGGGCGTTCATGTGGTGGTTGGTCGCTCCCTGGATCTGCACGTCTTGCCGGCCGGCGCTCAGCGCGTCCCACGGCTGCGGACTGCGCGGATGCAGTAGTGCCACCCGGGCGACGGGCATCCGACCGGGCCACAGCAAATCCTCTGCCTTCGCGATGACCCGGTGCGCCCGTACCATGTCCCGCACCACCTGGACGCGTTCGGAATAGCAGTTTCCGGGGAAGGCGTATTCGGGGCCGAACACGAAGTACTTGATGGCCTTGCCGCCGTGACCGACGATCGAGAGGACTTTTTGCGCGATGCCCTGCGGACGTCCGCCGGCCGTGCGCGGGATGACGTAGCTTCCGAATTGCACGCCGCCTTCCCGCGCCGCGACGCGCAGGCGGGCCAGATAGTACGACCACTGATAGGCTTTCTCATCGCCGAACCAGTCTTCGGTCCACAGCATCGTGCCGCCGCGCAGCCGAGCGAACTCGTACCAGTCGTGGCCGCCCATGGCCGCGTCGGGATGCCGTTTGTCCGGGTTGTTGGCCACGGGCCCGGGCACGTAGAAACGGCCGCCGAAAAAGTTCCAGTTCGTCACGACGGGCAGATCGTGTCCGAACGCGTCGGCCAGAGCCTTGCGGCAGACGGCAAAGTGACGTGCCGAGTCCCAGGCAAAGAAACGGCAGCTCCAGTAGAAAAGCCGGCGATCGCCCGCGCTGTGGATGTTCGTGGGCCCGATCGGCCGGACTTCGTCCCACGAAGAGCGTTCCAGCGATGCGAGCGTCATGCCTTGGCTGCGAAGGTACTCGTGAAAGCGCTTCATGCCGCGCGGCGAAGCCTGCAAAGCGCGATACGTCGCCGGATAGTACCAGCCGGGTTCGTCCGACATGGTGAACAACGCCATGTGCTTCGGATCGAATCCGCTGCGGCGGTAGGCATCGGCCTGCTTTTCGGCCCAGGCGCGAATGCTTTCGGGCGTCACATTCCGCTCGTCGTAATCGAACGCATAACCGGGCGGGCTGTACACCGCCCAGGCGAATCGCCGCACACCGGTTTGGTCCAAGAGCGGCCGCAGCTTGGCCGACGGCGGCACCATCAACGCCGTAAAACCGGCCCGCGACAGGTTCTCCAGCCCGTTCCGCCACGCACCGCGGTCGTCATCCACGCCGATGTAGCGATCGACGATCGGGAAATGCTCGGGACGATCCGAACGGGCCAACGCAGCATCGCGGAAAACACGCCAGTAGCGTTCGTCGTATTCGCGGGGCGTGGCGGCCTGGGGGGCCTGGTCATCGGGACGCCTCCACAGCAAAAGCCCCAGGCGCGGTCCGAACAGCTCGGCCTGCGTGCGAAAGAAGCGCCCGTTCTCGGTAAATCGCAGTTCCACTTCGATTCGCGTGGGATCGACGACCGGTTGGACGCGCAGGCCCGTCACGAAAGGCCAGCGGCGGAGGTACGAATTGGGGTAGTTCTTGAGCTGCACGGCGAGCTGTTGGCGCTCGATCCGCACCCACGGACACCACTGCGAACCGGTTGCCTTGTGGGCGGAGCGGTCCGGCGTGAAGTAGAAGGTGAAGCTTCGGTTCGCGCCCGGGGCTTCGCTGCCGCTGAGCACGACTCGGGCGCGGATCTCGTATTCGGGGAGCTGCTCCGGTTTCAGGTCGGCGGGCGCCGCGGCAGCCGAAAGCAGCAGGACAATGCAAACAGCCGTTCGTTTCATGGCCAGGCTCTCGGTTGTTCCGGCCGCGGCGGGACGGTCAGTTTGTGCCCGGGCCGGCGTCCGTGCGGTCGGCCGGGGGCTCGAACAGGCGCCGGTGCAGTCGCGCGAGTTCTTCGGCGGGGATCTTGGCCACCTTGCGGTCGTAGGTCAGCAGGCCGTTGATCTCCCCTTCGACGTCGGTGGTCTGCGTGTACACGCCGGCCGCGATGCCTTGGGCGCGCAGCGCGTTGAGCATGTTCAGCGACGTGACGTACCGCTGCTTGTACTCGTCGCGAGACCTGGGCAGGCCGCCATAGCCCCAGTTGCGGCGGTTCGGATCCCACAGGTGCCCCGGAACGGGCAGACCGTGTCCGCCGAATTCGCCCATCACTTTGACGAAGGCATCGAAGCGGCCACCGGAACCCTGTTCGAAGGGAAATCGCGGGTGCGGATAGTGATGGGCGTCGACAATGTGGCCCACGGGCCAGAAGTTGCCGCCGCTGGCGATGTTGATCAATCGCGACGGATCCCGCTGCGTCGCCCATCGGCCGACGTCCATCGACCGGTGCTGTCCCCACCGTTCGTTGAACAGAACCCAGCACACGATGCTGGGATGGTTTTCGAGCGTGGCGATCATGCTTTCCAGCTCGGCCATGAATTGCCGGTGTTGCTCCGGCGGCCAGTGGCCGTCGACCGGGTCGGGCTGCAGCCGCGTCCAGGGCGGCCAGGCGCTGGTGAGACCGCCGCTGACGTGATCCTGCCAGACCATGATCCCCAGCCGGTCGCAGTGGTAGTAATAGCGTCGCGGCTCGACCTTGATGTGCTTGCGGACCATGTTGAAGCCGGCCCGCTTGAGGAATTCGATGTCGAACCGCATGGCCGCGTCCGACGGCGGCGTCAGCAGTCCGTCCGGCCACCAGCCCTGATCCAGCGTGCCCCAGTGGAAGATCGGCCGGCCGTTCAGTGTGAATCGCCAGTGGCCCGCGGCGTCGCGGACCCGCCCCACTTCGCGAATGCCGAAGTACGAGCGGACCACGTCGTCGCCGACACGTACGCTCAGGTCGTAAAGGGCCGGTGACCGGGGCGACCACAACTGTGGTTCGGGCACGGTCAGCGTGATGTCCGGACCAGCCCGCCGGACGCGTGCCACTTCGCGGCCTTCCCGCGACACCACGGCTTCGACCATCGGGCGTGTCGCCGATGCGCCGCCGAGGGTAACGTGCAACGTGACCCGACCATCGGTGCGCGTGTCGATCTTCAGCCGTTCGACGAACGGGTCGGGAACCTGTTCCAGCCACACCGTCTGCCAGATTCCCGAAACCCGCGTGTACCAGATGCCCCGCGGCACCAGCACCTGCTTGCCGCGCAGTTGCCAGCCTTCGGTGGCGTCTTCGACACGCACGATCAATTCGTTCGTGCCGGGATGCAGCGCATCGGTGATGTCGAAGGTGAACGGCGTGTTTCCGCCGACGTGCGTGCCCACCTTGCGACCGTTGACCGTGACTTCGCAGCGGTAATCGACGGCTTCGAAATGCAGCAGCACGCGGTGACCGTCTCGCGGCCGGAGGGCAAACGTCCGGCGGTACCAGAGCGCTTCCGACGGATCCAGCAACCGCTGCACACCGCCGAGCTTCGATTCCAGGCAGAATGGCACGAGAATCCGGCCATCCCATTTCTCCGGCGGCGCAGTGCGCTGGATCGGCGTGACGGCGTATTCCCACAGCCCGTTCAGATTCGTCCATTCGTCCCGCCGCAGTTGCGGGCGCGGATACTCGGTCCAGGCGTTGTCCGGTGTGACTTTCGCGCCCCAGGTCGTGATCAGCGGCGAAACGAACGGCTTGCTGTTCCGTTTGGGCGGAGGCAGTTTCGGAATGTTCTCGCCGTCGACCAGGTGCACGTCGATGAACTGCCCGCCGACCGTCTGCCGGCAATGTACCGCCAGGACAATGCGGCCGATCCGAAGAGTGGATGCGGCGTCCTTTCCCAGCGGCACGACCACGTATTTCGTCGTGTAGCCGGTCAGCC
>RFHO01000021.1 GCA_003696385.1 Planctomycetota bacterium
GCCGTTGCCCCCGTATCAGATGTATGCGTACGACGAAAAGACCGGCGGGATCGTCATCGTCGAGGACAAGGCCGAGAAGATCCGCCTGTACGAGCAGAACGGGATCCCACTGGATCCCGGCGACGAGAAATACCGCTGAGCCGGCAGGCGACCGTTGCCGCATGCGCGGGCCGGCCGGATGAGCCGCCGTTCCCGGGCGGCGCCGCGCGGCGCTTCGGGGCCATGGGCGTCCGGCGAGCCTCCGCTGTGATCACGGGCTCGCGGATTGCCGGACGGGCTGTGGGCTGCCGTGGCGGTTGATCTGAGTCCACAGGTCGCCGGAGAACAGGTCCACCAGGCGGGCCAGACCCGCTTCCGCCAGTTCCCGGCCGGTGACGAAGCGTCCCGGTCGCGTCCAGCGGTCGACCAACTCCTGTTCGCAGCCGAACAGGCGGGCGACGAGCTGGTCGAGGTCTTCTTCGAGCTGCTTGAAGTGCCGCGTCCATTCGGCCGCTTCTTCGACGCGGATGTCGGCTTCGCTGGTCCAGCGGATGGCGTGAAACAGGAACGTCGTGTGCGGCGTGGTGTAGCGCTCGGCGCAGGCTGCGAACGGCAAAATGGCGGCCGACGAGCATTCGCCGGTCGCCACGCCGATCGCCTGCAGCCCGCGCAGCCGAATCAGACATGCCAGTGCCAGACCGACGTACGCACTGCCGCCGCAGGAGTCGAAATAGATGACGCCGCGGCTGCGGCGCGGGACGTGCACCAGTTCCTTGAACAGATCCGGCTGCTGGTCGGTCAGATCGCCGTAGATGCCGATTTCCCACTCCGCGACGTTCGTTCGCGGCAAACTCGGCGCATACACCATCGGATACGCCCGCAGCCGCGGGCTGGAATTCCCATCGGATCGCGAACGCCGATTGCGTGGCATCGAGGATATCTCCAGCGGCTTGCGACGCGCGGCCAGACCGGGGCCATCGCCGCCCGCAGGTGGTGGCAACGTGCGGGTCAGCACGCCCGGTCGGGCGCGCATGGGGATCGGTGTGCGTGCCGTGCGCCGGACGAAAGGTTCAGTACGCGGGCGGCAATACGATCCGCTCGTGCTGCAGCTCCGGAAGTCGGACGATCGCCACCGAGCGCGGACTCCCGCGGTACACCGCGCCGGGGTTGAGGACCAGCGTCGGCCCGACGCGTTCCCAGCGATACTCGTGCGTGTGCCCGTGGCACACCAGGTCCAGTTGTTCGTCGAACGTCAGGCGGTGCAACGTAGGAGCATGGTGGCCGTGCGTAAAGCCAATGCGGCGCCCGGCCAGTTCGATCTGGCCTGCCAGCCCGTGCCATTGCCCGCCGACACGCTCGGCGCGGGCCCGCAGCAGTTCGGCTCGCGATTCATCCACGTTGCCGAAGACGTAATGGACGGTCCAGGGGGCCAGCAGGTCGATCACGGACGTGGTGCCGATGTCGCCGCAGTGGACGACCGCTTGCACGGCGTGTTCGCGAAAGACCGCCACCGCCTGTTCCGTATTGCGAACGTGGCCATGCGTGTCGCTCAGCACGCCCAGAATCAGCGTGCCGCCGGTGGACCGCTCGGAAGGGCTCATTCGGATTCCTTGCCGTTGTCTCGAGTCTTCGGTGGGAGAGGTCGGCCGGTGCCGCCGTCGTCCGGCGTTGCCTTCGAGGCTCCCGTGCATTCATCGTGTCGAGCCGGAACCCCGGCCATCCGGGCGCTCCGCCGCAAGGCCGCCCCGCGCCCGTTCGACGCAGGAGCATTGTTCCACGGGGCCGCGCGTCCAACAATGCTGCGGTCGAGCCGCTTCGCCCGCTGCTGCGGCCGCGTCGCCATGCCCGGAAGGCATCCCTGCGGCGCGAAGCGGAAACGGCGAATGCGGTCGGCGTTCGAGGCGGCCGGCGCGGACCGCGCCGCCCTGGTGTGGGCGCCACCTTGCGGCCATTGCAGCCAGCCGACGATTCCGACGCTGTGGAGAGCCAGCATGCGCATCATCTCGGGACGCTTTCGCGGACGAAAGTTGCTGGTCAATCCCGGGCAGACCACGCGACCGATCACGGATCGCGCGAAGGAGTTTCTGTTCGAGCATCTGCGGCGGGACATGGAAGGCCAGCGCGTGCTCGATGCGTTCGCGGGCACGGGCAGCCTGGGACTGGAGTCAATCAGTCACGGCGCGTCGGGAGTGGTGTTCATCGAGCAGGACCGGCAGGCATTCGAACGCCTGCAGCGGAACGTCGCGGCACTTGGGGTGCAGGAAGAATGTCTGTGCTGGCGCACCGATGCGCTGCGGAGTTCCTTTCGCCCACGCGGAGTGGACCATCTGCTGCCGTATACGCTGGTGTTCTTCGATCCGCCGTATCGGATGGTCGAGCAACTGCGGCCGGAATCGCTGTTGTTTGCGGCGCTGCGACGTGTGGCCCGCGAGACCGTCAGCGCGGCGGACTGCCGGCTGATCCTGCGGGCACCGGAACGCGTCGAGCCGTGCGTGCCGGAAGTGTGGGAACCGGAACGGCGGCTGGAGTTCTCGACGATGCAGTTCCTGTTCTATCGCAAGCGGTCGACAGGATCGTGATCCGCTCGAGCGGGGCTATTCAGCCGCGTTTCGCTCCGAGCCGTCCGCCGGGCCGTTCGATTGCGGTGTGGAATGCTCGTTGGCCAAGGCGGCTTTCGTGGACGGCGACGCCGTGGCCGGAGCGGCCTCGCTGCGTTCATCCTGAGCGTGTGCGCGTTCGGGTGGTGGCACGGGGGTGTAACCGACGCCGCCGAGTGCGGCGAGCCGGCCCATCAGGAGGTCGGTGATTTCGGCGAGCAATTCGTGGGTGGGCCGCTTGCCGGCGTACGGGGTGACGTCGATCGGATCTCCGAAAAGGACCGTGACGTCCGCCGGCGTGAGGAACGGTTGCACCATCGAGTTTCCCTGCGGGGCGCCGTGGATGAAAACGGGAAACACCGGAACCTGCGCCTTCAGGGCCAGCCACGCGACGCCTTCGTTGGCCGGCAGCAGATCGTAGCCCAGGTTGATGCGGCCTTCGGGGAACAGTCCCACCCAGTGGCCGGCCCGCAATCGTTGCAGTCCTTCGCGGGCCGGGCCCATGTCCCGTCCGTCGCGGCCGACGGGAATGACCCGCATCGTGCGGCAGATCCAGCCGACGACCGGAACGGTCGTGTACTCGCGCGCCGTGAAGAACTCGATGCGACGGATCTTCCGCCGTCCGCGCGGCCCGTAATGGTGAAAGCACCAGATGTAGATGGGATCGACCGGGCTGCGGTGGTTGGCGATGATCAATGCCGGGCCGTCCGGAAAGGGGCAGCGCCGGTTCGCCCGCAGCCGGTAGAACAACGGGAAATACGTCCGCGCGATCAGTGAAAGGATCCACACGCGATAATCCTCGGCGGCGCGGAGCCCGACGAAGAGCGCGATCGCGTAGGGCAGCGCCAACAGCAGAAAGAACGCGTTGCGGCAGTGCCATTCGAGGTCCGTCATGGGCGTCTTGCTCCTGGTGCGGGCATCGAAGCGGCGGTGCGCCGCGCCCCGTGGAATCCGCCCCCTTTGGGAGTCTGCGGAACACGTCACCGTGCCGGGTGATCCCGCCGCGACAAGGGCCGCGTGATGGGACGTTGCGGCCGGTCTGTTGCGGGTCATTGTGCGGGTTGCTCGGCCGGCCTTTCCTGAGCGGGGCGTTTGGGCCGGTCGAACTCGCCGGCCTTGTAGCGTCGCCAGTAGTCCATCAGATCACGGCGAATTTTCGGGGACAGCAATGCCACTCCCAGAATGTTCGGAAATGCCATCGACAGGATCATCATGTCCGAAAAGCTGAGCACTGCGCCGAGGTTGACGACCGATCCGACGAACACGGCGATCACGGCCAGGACCTTGTAGATCATGATGCTGCGCGGGCCGAACAGCGTTTCCCAGCTCCGCTCGCCGTAATAGCTCCACGAAATGATCGTTGAATAGGCGAACAGTCCGACGGCCACGCACAGCAGTTTCGGGAACCAGGAGATCTCGTTTCCGAAGGCACGCGACGTCAGCGCGGCCCCTTCCAGCCCTTCGTTCACGATCCACTGATCGTTGTCCCAGGCTCCGGTGATCAGGATCACCAGCGCGGTCATCGAGCACACGACGACCGTGTCGATGAACGGTTCCAGCAGCGCAACGGCCCCCTCGCGGATGGGCTCTTCGGTCCGCGCCGCGCTGTGGGCGATCGCCGCGCTGCCGACGCCCGCCTCATTGCTGAACGCGGCTCGCTGTACGCCGATCACCAGCACGCCCAGCACGCCGCCGGCCACTGCCTGCCCGCTGAACGCCTCAGTGATCACCTGCGCCGCCAGTGACGGGATGTGTGCCGCGTGGTTGAGAATGATCCACAGGCACGCCGCCACGTACATCAGGCACATCGCGGGCACGATTTTCTCGGCCACCCGGCCGATGCGCTTGATGCCGCCGATGATCACCAGCCCCACCAGCACGGCAAGGATCACTCCGTAAACGGCGCGGAACCGCTTCTCGTATTCCGCCATCCCCTGCCGCAACCGGTGCTGCTCGGCTTCCAGTTCCCGCACGCGCTCCACGTCGCCCCGGGTGGCGGCGTTTTCGATCTGCTCCGCCAGCGCCCGCAATTGCTCGTTGTCGGATTCCTGCAGTGCGGCCAAGATCGCCGAGCCGGACTGATTGGCCTGAAACATGTTTCCGCCGCCGAAACTGGCGAAGACACACATGATGGTGAACGCGAACGCCAACACAGCGCCCAGCCCGCCCAAGCCGATTTCCTGCAGTCCCACACGGAGGTACCGCATCGGTCCGCCGAGCACCGTTCCATCCGGTTTGACCAGCCGGTATTTCTGACCCAGCGTGCATTCGGCGAACTTGCTGCTCATCCCCAGCACGCCGCAGACCATCATCCAGAAGAAAGCGCCGGGACCGCCCATGGTCATGGCGATCGTGACGCCGGCGATGTTGCCCAAGCCGACCGTGGCGGAAAGCGCCGAAGCGAGTGCCTGAAAGTGCGTGACTTCGCCGTGCTCTTCCGGGTTGTCGTACTTCCCGCGAACGATCTCCACGGCGTGCCGAAAACCCCAGATGTTGAACCCGCGCATGTAGATCGTGAAGAACACCGCCCCGCAGGCCAGCCACAGCACCACCAGTGGTGCTCCGGCGATCACTTCGGTTTTGAGGTACGCTCCGTTCGGTTCGACGGCCAGTCGACCGGCCGCGAACAGCCGCTCGATTTGTTCCGGCGTCTTCCGGTCGTTTCTGTCCAGCAACCCACGTTTCGGCAGTTCTCTGTAGAAGAATCCATCCTCGGCCAGCACGTATTTCGTGGTGTTGTCGATGACGACCGAGACGACTTCGACGGGGATGCGGCGCGGCTTCCCACCCTCTGCGCCGACTTGCCCGGGCAAACGGACCAACGTCGCGCGTCGGATCGGCCGACCGTCCGCACCAGGGATCAATTGACCGCGGACGGTCAGCGCCACGATGTCCGCATCGGTCAATTCGGCCTTGGGATACGTGCCATCGCGACGCAGACGGCGGAATGGTCCGTCGGAGTCGATCGGTCGCACGAAGTGTTCGATGTGATTGAGCTGGACGTACTGCCGTTCCTTCTTGAAGACGCGATAGAACAGGACACGCTCCAGTCCTGCGACGATGCGGGCGAAGGTGCGATCGATGCGCTCCAGCAGTCCGGGCTGTGGCGGCGCGGACCGTTCGAATTCCAGCCGTACGCTGCCGGCATCACCGTCCCATGGGAGCCCCAGCGGTCCGGCGTCTGCGTCGGCCGATGGGTCGCCGGTCGCCGGCGGGTTCTTTTCGGACGCGTCCGGAGTGGCTCCGGTGACGTCGCCGTCGGCACGCGCGCCGGGAGCGGCCCGTTCGGCCGTCTGTGCCTCCGAGGACACCGCAGCGAACAGCAACGTCCCCAGCAGCACTGCGAGGAGCCGTCCGCCCACGCAGCGGGTGCGCTTTTCCGAGTTCCCTGGACGCAGGGCGCGCGGGGGGGCTGGACGGTGGCGAACGGTACGAGACGGCCAACGTGGCATCAGACGCACGTCGTTTCCTCCCTTCCAAATTGGCGTGGTCGGTCGCGTTCGGGACGTGTCTGGTTGAAAGAACGGATTGCGTCGTTCCGTCCCGCCTCCGCGGGGCCTGGTGCGGCGATGAGTGTTGTACGAAATGACCGGCGGGTGCGGACGGCGCGCCATGCGTTCCGCTCGGCCGGGCGGCTAGTGCGGACGATGTTGCTGATGGTAGATTTCCAGCAGCAGGTCTTCCACGGACTTGAACGTCTTGCCTGCGCCGACGGCCTGGTTGATCTTCTGCCGTGCATCGGCCGGAGAGTGACCCAGCGCGACCAGGGCGTCGAAGGCGTCGTCGAGGATCGAGCGTTCCGTCGCAGTCTCGGCGGGTACTTCACGGGCCACAAGCAGAGCGAATTTGGCCATCTTTCTGCGAAGCTTGGCCACCACGCGTTCAGCCACGGCCGGTCCGATGCCGGGCAGGGTCGCCAGTGCCTTCACGTCCCGTTCGGCGATCGCTTCGGCGATTTCCTGAACGGGGCGGACCATCGCTCGCAAGGCCTTCCGGACGCCCACGCCGTCCACGGAGCAGAACAGTTCGAAGAATTCGCGCTCGGCCGCATTCATGAACCCGACCAGGCGAGGCGTCAGCCGCCCTTTCTGTGGGTTGCCTTCGATGTATTCGATCGTCTCCAACGCCACCTCCCGCTGCAGGTGCGCCTGCAGTTGGCGGGCCACGGCCTTGGGCACGAGAACTTCGTAATCGAAGGCGCCGATGCGAACGATCGCCGCATCCTCTCCCAGCGATTGCAGCGTGCCACAGATCCGCGTGATCACGATCCGTCCCTCGTTTCGCGTGTTCGACGACGTTTGCGGTGGTCCGTCGCGAGCGGTGTCGGTACGGCGTGGCAAACGGCTCTTCTGCTCTCACGTTCGCACGGGCCGTGCGTGTCGCGCGTTGTAGGGGAAAGGCTGTTGCGGAACCACCGAAATCCTTGGTGAGGGTGCAGTGGGTGCCCAAGGCGGTTGACACCGGACGGTGACGCACGCGACGCCCGGCCATGGTCGTTTCCTCCGTGAGCCCGTCCGAACAGCGATATCCGGGTGAGATGCCCGAGGTCACAATACCGCAGCGGCAGCGCTTGCGGGCCGCGATGACGTGTGCCGAACGCGGCCGACTATGCGGGCTGTGCCGGTTGTAGCTTCTGCATTGAGTGGACGCGGGGACCGGTTGCGGAAACCCACAGGAGGATGAGGGTGGAATTCCCCCAGAGATTTCGCGAAGAAACGATGGCGGTCGCGTGTGTGTAAGGATTCCCACATTGAAAAGTGATGCAAAATGCAACGCCGATTTCCGGGCGCACAATTGGTATGGAGCCGGGGACAGGGGAACGCTCTGTGAGCGTCCGGACCGTCCGGTCCACCGCTGTCCGAACGCCGGGAGCCGGCGGATCCGCAGGCTCCGGCGACGCACCGGAACTCGATCGATTTGGGGGGACGGGCCGCAAGCTCGGGAGGAAGGCAATGTCCGATGTGGCTTCGTTGGTCGAATGCTCGTGCGGGATGCTGATTCCGGTGCACCAGTTGCCGCGGCGATGTCCGCGATGCGCCCAACGTCTGGAACGGTCGAAAGCGGATGCGGAGTCCGACAGCCGCATCTGGTATTTCGCGATTCGCGGCAAGTCGGCAGAGATGGAATGCCGTGAGCCGCGGCAGCGGAAAACGGGCCCGTAGGCCTGCGAAAGTGCGGGATCCGGCGCGTCGCGGGCCGAATACCTGCCAGTGCCTGGACCAGGTGCCGCCATCGGTGCATGCCGTGCAAAGTCTGCGATGGCGGCGTTTTTTTCTGCGCCCCGGGTGCCACGATTGCTGCGGTTGGCGGCCTGCCGTACACTCGCCGCTCGGTGGCGCCGACTGGCCCGCAGCGGCGCTTTCTGCGGAACCGGCCCGCACGGGGAGTGCGCGATGACGCTGCATTCTGTGACGGCAAACCACCGCCCAGCGGATGGCGGGCAGGGACGTGCGCAGGGGGGATTTCCGTGGAACAGCCGGAAGCCGTCGGGCTTCACACTGATCGAGCTGCTGGTGGTGATCGCGATTATTGCCATCCTGATCTCGTTGCTGCTGCCGGCCGTGCAGCAGGCTCGCGAGACGGCGCGACGGCGATCGTGCGAGTCCAATCTGATGCAGATCGGCCTGGCCCTGCACGCGTA
>RFHO01000022.1 GCA_003696385.1 Planctomycetota bacterium
CTGGCGCTGTTTCCCAGCTGGCTGCAGCGGTTGCCGAAAAGCGGCGGTTGGATGAACACGGTCAAGGTGACGATGGGGCTGATCGAGATCGGTGCGTCGCTGAAGTTCTTCAGCGTGGCCGACCTGGCGCTGAATCCTCGGCCGATCGTGTTCGACTATGCGCTGGTCATGACGGGCTGGGTGGTGATCGCGTTCTGTACGGGGCTGTACCTGTTGGGAATGTTTCGGACGAACCACGACACACCCGTGGAGGGGATTTCGGCGGTGCGGTTGGCGTTTGCGATCACGTTCCTGTCCCTGGCGGGATACTTGTTCGTGGGGCTGGTGGCGGCGGAGCCGCCGGAAGGACGGGTCTGGGAAAACATCGCGGCCTTTGCGCCGCCGCGTCTGCAAGGGGGGGACGACCCGGATCTGGGCCCATACGTGGAGCACGGAGGCTTGCGGTTTGCACTGGATCGGCACGCGGCGGTCCGCTACGCGCAGCAGGTCGGCAAGCCGTTGCTGTTCGATTTCACGGGCGTCAATTGCGTCAACTGCCGGTTGATGGAGGCCCGGATGGCGGAGCCGGACGTGCGAAAGCGTCTGGAGCGGTTTGTGCTGGTGCAGTTGTACACGGACAACGTACCGGAAGTCCGCGACCGGCAGCGGGTGGCTGCGTTACTGGAGGACAACAAGCGGCTCCAGGAAGAGTGGTTCGGAAACGTGTCGCTGCCGTCGTACGTGATCGTGGCTCCGGATGGCCAGACGCGACTGGCGACGTTCGTCGGACTGGAGCGTCGCGACGGAGAGTTTGCGGAGTTTCTGGACCGTGGGTGGACCGCATGGCAGCGCTTGGCCGGGGAGTCGTCGGCGGGCGGTCGACAGACCGCCATGGGGCGGGGTTGAGAGCGTCCCCGCCGGTCCCGCGTGAACGCCGGGGCGACCGCCGAATTCGCGTGCCGCTCCGCCGGCGGCATTGCACCGGTCGGGTTGTGTGCTGTTGGCCGCGGTGTCTGCTACCGCTGTCGGGCGCGGAGATCGGCACCGGTGCGTCCGGGCGTGGGCCGATGGCGGCGATCCGAATCGAGAATTGGTGATGCACTGGAGGGGGACGGATGTCGTTGGCGGGGATGCCCTGTCGGGAACTGCATGCGAAGCTGCGATCCGGTGAGTTGTCGTCCCGGGAGGCGGTGCAAGCTGCTCTGGAGGCGATCGGCCAGCGGGACGGGACGGTGCAGGCCTTTGTGGATGTGTGGGAGAACGAGGCGCTGCTTCGGGCGGAGGAAATCGACCGGCGGCGGGCGGCCGGGCAGCCCGTGGGGGCGCTTGCCGGGTTGCCGGTGGCCGTGAAGGACAACCTGTGCACGTACGGCCGGCGAACGAGCTGTGCCAGCCGGATGTTGGAGAATTTCCGGCCACCGTACGACGCTCATGTGATCGAGCGTTTGCAGGCGGCCGATGCGGTGATCGTGGGAAAGACGAATCTGGACGAATTCGCGATGGGCTCCTCTTCGGAGCATTCGGCGTTCCAGGTGACGCGCAACCCGTGGAATCCGGAGCATTCACCCGGGGGATCCAGCGGTGGTTCCGCGGCCGCGGTGGCGGCGGAAATGGTTCCGGCGGCGGTTGGATCGGACACGGGAGGCTCGATTCGGCAGCCGGCGTCGTTTTGCGGTGTGGTGGGGCTGAAACCGACCTACGGGCGTGTGTCACGGTACGGGTTGGTCGCGTTCGCCAGTTCCCTGGACCAGATCGGGCCTTTGGCCAACGACGTGTACGGGTGCGCGATGCTGCTGGAAGTTCTCGCCGGTCACGATCCGCGAGACGCGACCTGTCTGAACGTCCCCGTTCCGGAATACGTGCGGTCTGTGGACGAGGCTCCGGAGCGGCTTCGCGTGGGCGTAGTGGAAGAGTTCATGGGCGAAGGAGTGGACGACGAGGTTCGCTCGGCTGTGGACCGAGTGGTCGGGGCGCTTCGTGATCTGGGGGCGGTGGTGGAGTCGGTTTCGCTGCCTCATGCGCGATATGCCGTGGCGACGTACTACATCGTCGCGCCGTCGGAGGCGTCGAGCAATCTGGCGCGTTACGACGGAATCCACTATGGTTACCGCGCTGAGGCGTTCGAGAACCTGGAGGACCTGTATGCCCGGACGCGGGGCGAGGCGTTCGGATCGGAAGTGAAGCGGCGGATCATGTTGGGCACGTATGCGTTGTCCGCCGGATACTACGATGCGTACTACCTGAAGGCGCTCAAGGTGCGCCGGTTGATCCGTCAGGACTATGACCGGGCGTTCGAGCGGGTCGACGTGCTGGTCGGACCGGTGGCTCCGACGCCGGCGTTTCGTCTGGGAGAAATGCTGGAAGACCCGCTGACCATGTATCTCGCCGACGTGTTTACGATCGGTGCGAATCTGGCCGGACTGCCGGGAATTTCGGTTCCCGCCGCGATGAGTTCGCAGGGGTTGCCGATCGGGGTGCAATTGATCGGCCCGCCGTTGAGCGAGGAGCGGTTGTTGCGCGCGGCACGGTTGTGGGAGCGGCATTGCCCGCGGACGGTATTGGGCCGCCCCGCGCTGTGTCAGTGAACGTTTGCCCCTGCGGTGGGCGTCTCGATTTCCTTGCCGTGGGGCGGTCGAAGCGGTAACGTCATATCGATGAAAGTCGAATCATCTCGTCCGTTGCACGATCATTTCACCATCCGTTCCCTCGATGCGTCTGCGCAGGTCGGGCGGATTACCGTTCGGTAGGTTCGTCACTTGAGACCGCACCATGGCCAACATTCTCGTCGTCGATGATTCGAAGGTCGATCGAGCTCGCGTGGCCGGGCTTCTGAAGAAGAATCCCGAGCTGAACGTTCTCGAAGCGACCGACGGTGCCGATGCGCTGGAGCAGATCGAGCTGCACATGCCGGAGCTGGTGCTGACGGATCTGCAGATGGAGCCGATCGACGGCCTGCAACTGACACGGACGGTGCGGGAAAAATACCCTCTGATTCCCGTGATCCTGATGACCAGCAAGGGCAGCGAAAAGACGGCCGTCGAGGCGCTGCGGGCGGGAGCGGCCAGCTACGTCAACAAGGCGTGGATGCACACCGATTTGCTGGAGACGGTCGAACGGGTGCTGGCGGTCGCGGCGGAGGACCGCAACTTCGTGCGGCTGACCAAACGCATGACGGAATGCCGCTTCGTGATCGAGAACGATCTGGGGCTGCTCTCCTCACTGGTCAATTACCTGCGGAAGCTCACCCGCGATCTGGGGCTGTTCGACGAGAGCGAGTGTCTGCGGCTGGGCACGGCGCTCGATGAGGCGCTGACCAATGCCTACTACCACGGCAATCTGGAAGTCAGCTCCAAGCTCCGCGAAGAGGATCACAGCAAGTATCACGAGCTGGCGCGTCAGCGCCGTCAGCAACTGCCGTACTCCGAGCGACGGATTTTCGTGCACGCCGAGTTTTCGGAAGACGAGGCCCGATTCACGATCCGAGACGAAGGGCCGGGATTCAACTGGCGGGACCTGCCCGATCCCACCGATCCGGCGAATCTGGAGCGCCCCTGTGGTCGCGGCATCCTTTTGATGCGGGCTTTCACGGACGAACTCCAGTTCAACGACGCCGGAAATGAGGTGACCTTGATCAAACGACGCAAGCCGATCGGTGCTCACGAGCTGGCCACGGCCAGCGCGGCACAGTGACGGATACCGGCTGGAGGAGACAGACCAGCCGTCGCCCGACCGCCGGTCGGGGAATCGATGTCCCTTGCGGAACCGGCACGCCGGCTCATCGGGTCTCGAAAGAGGCGGGCGTTGCGATGGGACGGTTTCCGAATCCCCGTTCCGCACACGCCGGCCGCGGATCTGGCGGCCGATGGGGTGTTCGTCGGGTGGTGCGGCGATCGGGGACGATTGGCGGGTCGTCCGACGACAGGGCAATCGCTCCGGGGCATCGCACCGGTCGTAGCGGTTGTACCGACCGCATGGGGCGGAATTCGCGGGCGACCGTTTTTCACATGGTGCAAACCGCGCAATTCTCCTCGCCATTGTCCGAGGTTTGGCGGCGGCTGAAGATGCCGTTGACCCCCGCCGGGTTTCGGCGCCATGATGGCACTGCCGGGCGAGGGATTCGCAAGTCCCGGTTGGAATTCCACTTGGCGGGAACTCGTCAAACTCACTCGTGTGAGGTCTTTTCATGGAACGCGGGCACTTCAACGAGCTGGGACCGGTCGATGCGGTCGTCGAGCATGTGTTGCTCGTAGAGGACGATCCGCAGTGGGCGGGCCAGATCCGCCGATCGCTGGAGAGTCAGGGATTCAAGGTGACGGTCGTCACGGACGGCGGTCAGGCACACGCGTCGATTCGGATGTACCGGCCGGACTTCGTGCTGTTGAAGGTGATCCTGCCGGGAGAGAGCGGGTTCGAGATCTGCGAGTGGATCAAGAAAGAGCATGATTCGCTGCCCGTGATGTTTTTCACCGAGATCGACCTGGAGTCGGCGAAGAACCTTGCGGAGCGCGTCGGTGCGGATGGGTATCTGGTGCGACCGTGTTCGGATGAGAAACTGGTTTCGATGATCCGCAAGGTAGCCAACGTCGTCTGGAAGCGGGTCAACTCCGTTCAGAAGAAGGAAACGGGGGTCATCAAGTTCAAGTGCCGCTTCTGCGGGCAACGGCTGCGGGAGAAATTCGAGAACCGCGGGAAGTCGATCACCTGCCCGGAATGCAACGAACGAATCTTCGTGCCGCAATACAGCCTGCACGAATTCATCACGGAGGAATCGGATCAGCGCGACCGCCAGACAGCCGGTTCGAAGGCGGATCCGCTGAAGTTCGTGACGGTCAAATGCACGCACTGCTCGACGTTCTATCGGCTGTTTTCTTCGGACATCAACAAGGCGCGGACGTGCCCGAAATGTGGCAAGCGGCAGCAGGGCGTGCTGTCGATCATCGGAGCGCCTCTGTCGCGGGCGGCACTGGAAAGCTGCATGCGGGTGCTCAAGATCCGCTCGGGCAAGAACAAGGGCAAGAAGTTGCTGCTGCCGGAACGGGAAGTGATTCTGGGCAGCGGCGAAGGGTGTCACATTCGCAACAGTGCGCGCGGCATCGCGCCGCAACATTGTTCGCTGTTGCCGACGGTCGAAGGCATCCGCGTGCGCGATCTGGGAAGTGAAACGGGAACCTGGATCAACGACGAGCGGGTCCAGGGCGAAGCGATGCTCAAGCCGGGAGACGTGTTGAAAGTCGGCACACTGCAACTGCAGTTGGTCGGTCCGAAGTACACTCGCGAAGACCTCGTTCAGGCGTGGTCGGCCAAGGACCATCGCTCGTCCGGTCGCGGAATGAAGGTGTTCCACGAGACGGCCGACACCGCGACCGAAGCGGCGCGGGTGATCAAACAGTATTGGGATCTGGTGCGGGCACGGGAAATGCAGCAATCGGCTGCGGAAGGCTGAGGCGGACGGTGCCCGGTCGGCGTCGGCGCGACGGAGGGGCCGCCACGATCCGACGGAGTGCGGCGTTCGCGTGGCGTGAACGGAAGGGGCCGCGGATCGCCGCGGCACAGCACAGGCGTCGGACGATTCACGACGGTATGGCCTGTGCCCGGGGCGGGTGGTTTGGGCCGGCGGTCATTCGGGTACCGGAACGGGCTGTTCGCTTTCCGCTCCCTGCAGATACGTCCGGCCGCGGTAGAACTGCGCAAAGATCACGAAGCCACAGGCCGTCAAGAACATCGCGGCCGTGAAGAACCAGTAGTAATCGGCTCCGGCGAGGAATTCGCGGCCCTGGCGGCGCTGGGTTTCGATGAAGTGGTTGATCTCGGCGGTGAAGAAATTCCCCAATGACACCGAGAGCAGAAACAGCCCCATGACGAAGGACTTCATCCGTCGCGGCGCCTGCGTATAGGAAAACTCCAGCGCGGTGATCGACACCAGCACTTCGGCCATCGTCATGATGACGTACGCGGCGACCTGCCAGTAGATGTGCGGCCGGTGTCCCGCGTCGATCCGCATCTGCAGCAGACCGGGCAGCGCAAAGGCCGGGACGGTCAGAAACAGGCCGATGCCGATCTTGCGCAGCGGAGTCACCTCAAAGAAGCGGTTCATCAACGGATAGATCGCGTACGAAAACGTCGGGATCAGCAGCAGGATCAGAATCGGATTGGCTGCCTGAATCTGCGACGGCAACAGTTCGATCGCCTTTCCGCTCGGGAGTGTCACCCATCGGTTCATTTTTTCGGCCTGGTGGACCCAGGCGGAAGCGGTCTGGTCGAACAGCGCCCAGAACATCGCCACGAACAGGTACAACGGGATCAGGTTCACGATAGCCCGGACGCCGTCGCGGCTGAACGTTTCGGAAAAGAATCGTCGGCCCGCCGGAGGCACGTGTACGAAGCGGTAACGGCCCAGCCAGAAGACCAGCGTGGCCAGCCCCATGAAGATGCCCGGGACACCGAACGCCCAGTGTGGCCCGCAGTACTTCAACAGCAGCGGTGTGAGCACGGTCGATGTGGCCGCACCGAGGTTGATCGAAAAGTAGAACCAGGCGAAGACCCGGCTGATCAGGTGCTGGTTGGTTTCACCGAACTGGTCTCCCACATGGGCCGAAACGCAGGGTTTGATGCCGCCTGCCCCCACCGCGATCAGCGCCAGTCCCCACCACAGCAGTGTCTTCGGCTCGATCCCCAGCTGCAGCCCCATCAATGCCAGCACGGCATGGCCGACGCAGTACAGCAGAGAGACGGAGAGGATCGTCCGATATTTCCCCAGCAGCCAGTCGGAAACGATCGCGCCGAAGATCGGGAAGAAGTAGGTCGCCGTGACGAAGCTGTGGATCCAGTAGTTCGCCTGCTCCTCGGTCATCGGAGCGGGACGGCCGTACTGATCGACCAGATGCTTGGTCATGAACACGGCCAGGATCGACTTCATTCCGTAGAAACTGAACCGTTCGGCCGCTTCATTGACCACGATGAACGGGATGCCGGGCGGCATCGTGGTGATGGGCGGAGGGGCGGTGAGGTAGGGTTTGTTGCTCATTGTCGTTTCGTTCCGACGGCGCGGGATTCCGATGGCTCCACCAGCAGGGTCAACGGTTTCGCAAGCGAAGCGCTCGCCCGCGGTCGGTGTGTGCGTGGACGTTGTGGCGCCGGAGACGAGCGGACCTTGGCGGTGCGGGTTTCGCGGCGACGGACGACGCGGCCGGCATGCTCGGGAGTCAATCCGGGCGACTGTCGGCGTCGTCGCTTGATGTGCCGTTCGGCTGAAACACGTCCTGCGGCTTGTCAAAGGGAATTCGGGCCGAGGGCGGCTGAGGATCCACGGTCTGGCCGGTCAGTTGGGTGAGGTAGAAGGCGACCAGTGGGCGCAACGGTGTTTCCGGATCGACTTCGAGGACCCGCTGCAAAGCCAGCGTGGCCGACTGGAGCTGTCGGGACTCGAGGTGCGACAGGGCGTTTTCCCACACCATGAACATCACCGAGGGCCGGACGCGCGACTGGAAGTTGGCCGCTGCGGCGGTGTGTGGAACGGGCCACAGGCGCGAGATGGCCTGTCCCATGGCCACCGGTGGCGTGGCCATGGGGGCCGTCGAGACGATGCCGGTCAGACCCAGGCGGCGGCGCTGCTGGGCGGTTTTTTCGAGCAGTCGGACGCCGCGCACGTAGTCGCCGTTGGCCGCCCACAGCCAGGCTGAGAACGTCTGCCAGTCCGCCGCAAGATCCGCGGCCGCCGGATCGGTTTCCAGCGCGTCGAACAGCTCCGCAGCACGCTCCAGTTGCCCGGATTCAAGCAGCAGCACGGCGTGCAGGTAGCGGGCGAAGGCATTCTGTGCGAGCTGGAACGGATCGTC
>RFHO01000023.1 GCA_003696385.1 Planctomycetota bacterium
CCGTGATCGTTCGGTTGCGGTTGGTCCGGCTTGTTGAACCGGCCGTTCAGATGCCACTTGCCGCAGTGCGCCGTGTCATAGCCGGCCCGTTGCAGAACGGTCGCGACCGTGATCTCGCTGCGCGGCAGGTGCACCACGTGACCGGCGGGGATCCAGTCGTAGACGCCGACGCGACTGGGGGCGCGGCCGGTCATCAATCCCGCTCGGGATGAGGAGCACACCGGTGCGGAGGCGTAACACGCCGTGAGCCGGAAACCCTGCTGTGCCAGCCGGTTCAGGTTCGGCGTCTTGATGTGCGGATGGCCGTAGCACTCCAGATCACCGTATCCCAGATCGTCGCAGAGGATCAGCAGGAAATTGGGGCGTTCAGGTTTCGGATCCGCGCACGCCGCTGTGGCTGCGAGACACGTGACGGCGACGGCCAGCATGATCGGCCGGGGGCGTGCGGTGAGTCCCCGGGTCGTGTGCTGCGCAAAGCATCCGGTGCCCGGCTGACGAGACGCCATGTGCGGTCGGCACGCTCGTGCTGCAGATGGTGTGGATCGAAACATGCCAGGTCTCCTTCGATGAACTCGCGATCGCGTCGGCAGCCGCAGTTTGGTGACTTCGGCGTGTGCTCTCAATTGAATGGCCACGGCCGGTTTGCCGTGCCGGCGGCGTCGCGGGCGGTTCCGCCGGGGCGGGCAACGGCGGACGGAAGAGGACGCCGGTGCGAATCGCAACGGTCGCGATTGAAAAAGGCATCCGGCTGTAACGGTTCTGTGGGATTGCGCGGTCGTGTGTCGTGTGCGGTGATATGTGGAAAACCACATTGCCGCTTCATCGTGTAGGCCGGACGAAGCTGGCGTCCATTCGTTTGTGGCCTAGTGTTGATCGGCATTGCGGACTTACCGCCCGGCTCGTCGGGTTCGACGATGCGGGCCCGAACCGCACGGATTGGAACGCGGCCGCACGGCCGCGGAGCGATGTCGGGAGAGCAGACGATGGCGCGGATCCTGGTAGTCGACGACTCGCCCATGGAACGGCGGTTGGCCGGTGCGTTGCTGAAGCGGGCCGGACACGAACCGGTTCCGGCTTGTGACGGGCGCGAAGCACTGGAAAAAGTCCGCCTGGTTCCGATCGACGTCGTGCTGGTGGACCTGGTGATGCCCGGAATGGATGGGCTGGAATTGCTGGCCGAAATCCGGGCGACGCACCCCCGCTTGCCGGTGATCATCTTCACGTCGTACGGAAGCGAAGAGGTCGCTGCGGAGGCCTTGCGCAAAGGCGCTTCCGGCTACGTACCCAAGCGGCACGCGGGAAAGATGCTCGTGCCGACGATCGATTCGGTCGTCGAGGTCTCCCGGCGCCACGCGCAGCAGGAGCGGATCAAGCAGCGACTGGACGAGTTGACGGCTCGATTCACGCTGCCGAACGATCGCGGTGAACTGACCGCCGTCGTCGCTTTTTGCCAGCAGCTGGCGGCCGACTACGGTTTCTGTGACGACGGCGAATGGACCCGGATCGGCGTGGCGCTGACCGAGGCGCTGGTCAATGCGATGGTTCACGGAAACCTTGAAATCAGTTCCGATTGCCGCCTCGACGACGACGGCACGTACGACCGGCTGATCGAAGAACGCCGCCAAACCGAACCGTATGCATCGCGGAGAGTTCGGGTGATCGTCCGACTGAAGCGTGACGAAGTGCGGTTCACGATCCGCGACGAGGGACCGGGGTTCGATCCCTCTGCGGTTCCGGATCCGACCGCACCGGAGAACGTGGGCAAGCCGTGTGGTCGGGGCCTGTTGCTGATTCGCAGCTTCATGGACGAAGTGTGGCACGCGGACAATGGGCGGGAAATCACGATGGTGAAGCGGCGGGCGGCCGCAGAGGAGACGACCGTTTCGAGCGAGCCGGTGCGGGCCGAACCGGCGTGTGCCACTTCGTGAGTGCTGCGGTCGTCGCCGGCACCGGTCTTGCGTTTCGGGGACGCGGTCGACGCCGGACGGTCGTATCGTGGAACGAGCAGGGCGGCGATCGCTCGGAGTGGTGACGCGGGCCGACCGAAGCGGCCTCGGTCCCCGTCCCGCGTGCGGTGACCGGCGGATCATTCTTCCGCGACGTGCAGGACGATACAGGTGATGTTGTCCTTGCTGCCGCCTTCTTCGGCCGCTGCGACGATGGCTTCGGCGGCTTCCTGCGGATCGTCGAATTCGGCCAGCAGCGTACCCAGCAGATCGTCGTCCACACCGGCTGTGACACCGTCGGAACAGAGGATGTACCGATCGCCCGGCTGGGGATCGATCACTTTGGTGTCGGTCCCCGAGCTGCCTTCGCGCGTCCCCAGATACTTGTACAAGACGTTCCGATAACGGTGTGTGGCGGCCTCTTCGGGCGAGATCGTCTTCGCGTCCAGCAGTGCCTGCGTCAAGGAATGGTCGGTGGTCAACTGCTCGAACTTGTCCCCACGCAGACGATACACGCGGCTGTCGCCCACACCTCCCACGAAGAAGCGGCCGCCGGCCACGACCAGGAACGTGATGGTCGTGCCCATGTTGTGGTAGCGCGGCTCGATTTCGCTGAGCGCCATGATCTCCACGTTGGCGAAATCGACCGCCTCATCGATCTTGCGGATGACCTCTTCCGGCGGATCGTTGGCGAAATCGACGCTGCTATCGAGCTTCTTGGGCACCAATTCGGTGGCCAGTTCGCTGGCTTTCTCGCCGGCCGATTGCCCGCCCATGCCGTCGGCCACGATGAAGTAACGGCCTTCGGGGTGGACGACGAAGGCGTCTTCGTTGTTTTCGCGGAAGTTGCCGGTGATCGAGACCGCACCGCATCGGATCTGAACCATCGCGAATCGCTCTTGTTTCCCTCGACTGGCCCGAAACTTTGCTCACGCCGAAGCGCCGCACATGCCGGTGCGGCGGCGCTCGGGCGACTCTTCCAGTATAGGTTGCGCAGTGCGCCGGCCCAACGAAGAGGCAACAGCTACCAACGCAAGGTGCACCGACGGCACCGCAACGGCCGCCCGCCGGGTCGGCACGTCCGAACCCCCAATGGTTGCGCCGCACCGGGTTCGGTCAACCGGTGGCGATCGCGTCGCTGGCCGGACACGCACCGGCGCACCGCCGGCGGCATGGCATATGGGTTTCGCCGTCCGTTGCCGCGTGCCGTTCCCTTTCGGGCCGTTCGCCCCACTGTCGGATATCGGCTGTGGTCAGGCTGTGCGCGTCCCGGATGCCGACAGGCCGGGTCGATTGGCTCGGACCGGCGGCCGCACAAACCGCATATCACGACGGATCCGTGTTGCGACGGTGTGCACCGACCGGCGCGATCGGTGCAATCGGACCG
>RFHO01000221.1 GCA_003696385.1 Planctomycetota bacterium
ACGAGGGTCATGAAGGGTCGGTTTCGGGCGCGGCCGCGTTTGCGATGTCCCGGTCGGCCGTGTTTTGCGGCGCGTCGTTGGTGGTTGACGCGGCTTGCGGGGTCTTCTTCCGGCGACGTTTGCCGGCCTTGTTGCGGGCGGCTTGCGGAGCGACCTGTTCGGGAGGCAGCGGTTCGATCGGAGGCAGTTCGGGCAGCGGGGGTTCCAGCAGTTTCATCCACACGGGCCGGTCGTGCATCACGCATTGCAGCGCGATCTGCTGCGGTCCGGTCTTCGCAGTCGCGCCGCACTGAGGACATTTCCAGACGCGGCGGACGTCGTAACGGATGCGTTGTCCGGGACCTTTCATCGGCGACCTCACCGTCGTCCTGCGGCGTTTCAGAAGCTGGGCTCGCTGACGCACCGGTCAGTGTCAGTGCGCTGCGTGTGCATCGTCCGGCGACGGACCGGTTCCGTCGTCTTCGGTGCCGGAGGCGGTCGTACCGGGCGGTGCTGCGTTCGCGAGCTGCGTGGCCAGTTCGGGATGTTCTTTCAGCCACCGCGACCAGAATAACGCCGGATGCGTGCCACGCCAAAGCGCCAGGGCATTTCCCACGTGGCTGTAGAAGGTGTAGGTCTGCCGGATCTGGTCCTCCGATTTGGATGTGGTATTGCGGACCAGCCAGCGGGCCGCCCGGACGATCTGCTCCTGCGGGGGATGCAGCTCTTGCGGCGCGATGGCGAGCCACTCCAGATGATGCCCGGTGGCGATCACCTGGCGGTATTCGAGGTCGTCGATGGGGTTTTCCACCGCACGCCTGCCGTCCGCCCAATTGCTGGGCCAGTGGCCGTCGGGAAACTGGGACTGGTGGATGAGGTCGCGGACGTAGGCCAGGTGTCGCCGGACGGCGTCGCGAACACCCTTGGAAAGGATGTGGAACCGGTCGTCCAGGCGCAACAGCAGGGTGAGCGAGTACACCCGGTGTGTGCCGGAACAGACACCGAACCGCGAGTGCCCGCGGATCAGCCGCTGCGCCAGCAGGTCGAACGACAGCAACCGTCCCCGCTCGTTGATCCAGCGGTGCTGCGGCGGCAACCACAATCCGAAGGCCATCGCCGACCACTCGACTTCGCGTTCGTCCAGCCGCATGTCTCGCAGGGCCTGCAACAGGGCATCCCGAAACAGGTACCGGCGTCCGGATGCGACGCGCAACGGCGTATCGATGCCGACACCCGCCTCGCTCAGACACGCCAACCAGTGATCGTGATGGACCGACGCTCCTCGTGAGCGGCCCCAGCGGATCGCCACGCCTCCGGGGCGTTCCAGCAGCAACGGCTCGGTGTCGTGGCCCCAAGACCTCGCATACACCGAGTGATCGGTGAGAAACGCGACCATTTCCGCTCCGCTCATCGCGTGCGGGTCGGCGAAAGTGGCGTCCTTGCCCCACGTCCGCAGGGCGTGCTCGACGTAGTTGGGCTTCAGTTCGCGGGGCACGAAACGCGGTCGCACGCGCTGCAACACGGCCGCGAGGTCCTCGTCGGAGACCACCTGTGGTTCGTTGTACAGCGGTTCGACGGCCAGCGGAGTGCGCCGGGGGATCTCGGCGATCGGCGCGACGGGCACGCCGCGGACGGTCTGCAAGACCTGCCCGCGCTCTTGCGGCGTCAGCCGGGCGTAACTCCAGGCGACCGTGCCGAGCAACAGCAGTTGCAGCAGCACGATGCCCAGGACAGAGCGTCTCGAGGATCGTCCGGTCTTGGTCATGGCATCGCTGTCCCGTCGATGGTGCATCGGCGGCCGTGCCGCACGTCTCAGGGGTTGCCCTGCCCCGGCGCGGCGGCCGGGTCGGCAGGCTCGTCGCGGATCGGTTCAATGCGGGTGAATACGGCGGCGCGTCCGTCGTCGTACGTTTTCTTCCAGGTCGCCGCAGCGTCTTCCAGCCGACGGATCAAGGCCCGGCGATAACGGTAGTCGACGAGTACGGTGTTGACGCCGTACTGGTCGAGGATGGCGTCCCAATCGGCGCGCACGGACGCCGTCGCCAGGTAGTCGACCCAGACTTCGCGGGGAATCAGATGGGCGTGGGAAGCCACGAAGACCTCGACTCCCGGCGGCCCCGCGAACAGCAGATAGTCACCCCATTCGTAGGTGTTGAAGACCTGGCCGACTGGCGGGTGTTGTCGCAGATGAGCGACTGCTTCGACGGGCGTGTAGTCGTCCACCACCCTGTCGATCGCCGGCTGACGCCCATGCAGGACGCGATTTCCGAAGGGAGTCAGCGCGAAGGCAATCCATGCGACGCCGGCGGTCACCAGCATCCATTTGCCTTCTCTGCGACAAGACAGCATCCGGGGTTTGCGTCGCCGCAGTCGCAGCCAGACGGCGTGTGCGTCACCGCCCAGCGTCATCGCCGCCACGAAGCCCCACCACACGATGCCTCGGGAATACCACAGCGTGAGCACGCCCAGTCCCAGCAGCCACAGCGCCTCGGCCGCCGGCATTCGCCGCGGCGAGAAACGGTTCAGCAGGATCAACAGAAGCGCCACGACAAAGAAAGCCTGTCCCTGGCCGCTGCGGATCACCAGTGGATCCCACTCGACCAGATCCGCCAGGTTCGGGTTCCCGGCGACGCGCAGCACTTCCAGATGCATCAACAGCCCGTAGGGGTTGATCAGCGTGGCGATCACGGCCAGTTCCAGCAGGACAAATTTCCGCCGCACGCGACGCGCTCGCCACAGCGCCGCAACCCGGCCGCTACGACGCCACGCATCCAGCCCGTCCCCGACCAGGGACGCCGTCAGCGCCGCCAAACCGATCGAAAACGAGCCGTGACTGTTCGCCCAGACCAGAAACAGCAGCGGCACCAGCCAGAAGGCATGACGGTTGCGGCGGACGAGCAGTGTGATGAGCGTCGCAAAGCAGAGCAGCCCCAGAGTCTGCGGTCTGGCAATGACCAGTTGGAAGCGTTCCAGCCACAAAAACGCCACCAGCGCCAGCAAGGTGAATCCGGCGTGCGCGGTCCGCGCGTCCAGCGTCTGCAACAGCAGCGCCAGCACGCCGCAGATCATCAGCGCGTGGACGAACATCAGGGCAGTGGGACCCAGAGTACGGTAAAGTCCGTAACCCAGGAGTTCCGGCAGCCACTGCGTGTCGACGAACGGAACACCGGCGGCCAGCGGCATCAGCGGTTCGGTTCGGGGAACCTGTCCGTTTTGCCACATCCAGCGACCATACGCCAGGTGCCCCCACAGGTCCGTGTGGTGCAGAGGAAGTCGGCTGAGCAGGATCAGGCCCACGGCCAGGAGCGTCGCCCAGCCGGCGGCGCGCCGCGACATGCGGAACCACGGCGGTGATTTGTCCACCAGCACCTGCTCGTAAAGCTCCCGCTCCAGCCGCGCGGCGGCGTCTTCTGCGGACGAAGGCTCGGCGCCCGTGCCGGCCGGTTCGTCCGCTGGTTTCGAGGTGTGTTCCACTGCGATCGACATGGATCGGCCTTTCGGAGGGAACAATCCGGAGGGGCAGTGCGCGGTCCGGGAGCATCCGAAATATGCGCGGTCCGTTCCACTTCGCGGATAGGAAACAACCCGGGACCGGGATTTTCACCGTTGCTGGATCACCACATCGCGCCATGGTCCGCGCCACGGTGTCGATGGGCCGCGGGAAATCCGCCGGGATCGCGTCCGCACGCCGGAAGTCTGCTTTCGCGCTGCGCGACCGCTTTTGCTGCCGTACAGGGTGAGCGTGGTGCGCGGACCTACCGTGAATCGGGCAGATCCCGCCACGAGAAGAACGCGTCGCGACGCGTCATTGTACCGCCTCGCCACCACTCCCCGGGGCGCGATCCCGGGCGGTGGGGCCGGTGAATGAGGAGGCAGAACCACCTCAGCCGTCAAAATCGAGAAAATCCACAAAATCCGCGAAGTTCGCAGGGAGACGTGCCGATGAAAGGGATAACGCGGGACCTTCCGGAAGAACCGTCCGGGGGCTTGCGCGGCTGTCGAAGCGGCGTGAGAGCGCCGCTGGTCGTGGTTCGGACGCTGCACACAGTTCCACAGACGAGGCCTTGACAATGCCCGGCATTCGATCGCGCGTGTTGTTGTTCGTCTTTGCGGCGGCCCTGTCTTCTTTGACGCCCGGTTGCCTGCTGGTCAGACATGGATTTCAGAACGCGTTCGCGTTCTCGATGTTCTGGAAGACGACGCCGGTGATTCCGGTCAGCGCATACTTCAGCCAGGAGATCGAGGACACCTACTGGGAAGAGGAACGGTATGGGAAAGTTCCGATCCTCGATCCGGTCGAAGGCGAAAACGCTCCGTTGTTCTGCCTGGATCCACCGTCGAAGGACGAAGTGATGCGGTCGCTACCGGACAAGGCCCAGGGCGGTTTCGCCTTTCTGTCGGAAACGTTTCGTGACAATGTGCGGATCGTGATCGAGCCGATCGTGGACCGGCTGGATGAGTGCCGCTTCTATCCGCTGGTCGGTCCGGCGCGGTTGCACCACTGCCACTACAAGTGCACGGTCTACTACGACAAGACGATCCGTTCGACCTGGCCCGTGCCGTTCACTCACACGGACCAGACCACCGACGTGGTCTATATCGATCACGACCACCTGATTCGCTGCGCCGGCCCGGCGACGCCGCGGTGATCGACCGGCGAGCCGGACGGCTGCCGAAGATTCCGGTGATGTTTCGTTTCCCTTGCCTCCTCGCTGCACGCGCGTGTGTGCGGCGAGGTTTTCCTTTTGGGCAGTGGCCCGGTGATGGACGCGTCCGGTCCCGGCGTGAAACAATGCACGCCTCGGAGTCGTGGTGCTTGTTGGGACGGTGGGCGGAGGCGACGTCGTGCGAGGAAACCGGAACATTCTCGATTTCCGCTGGGGCCGGTTGCTCACGTTCTTTCTGCTGTATGTCACCGAAGGCGTACCGTTGGGTTTCACCGCGACGGCCATCGCCACGCAGATGCGTCGAGCGGGCGTGTCGGTGGAGATGATCGGGTTGTTCGTCGGTTCGTTGTACTTGCCGTGGTCGTTCAAGTGGGTTGCGGGACCATTCGTCGACCTGATCCGCTTTGGGCGGTTCGGGCACTATCGTCCCTGGATCCTCACCATGCAGGCATTGATGCTGCTGTCACTGGGAGCGGCGGCGCTGACCGACTTCGTGGCGGCGTTTGCGCTGTTCACCGGGCTGGTGTTCGTACACAACATGTTCGGAGCCACACAGGACGTGGCGATCGACGCGTTGGCCTGTCGCGTGCTGACCGAAAGCGAACGCGGCCTGGCCAACGGGATGATGTTCGCCGGCGCCTACGTCGGGCAGATCCTGGGAGGTGCCGGCGTTCTGTACCTGAGCGGCTGGCTGCCCGTGCTGCACCAGAGATATGGGTGGATTCCGGACGATTTTCGCGCAACGTTCGTCATCCCGAGCCTGGTGATCGGCGGGGTGGCGTTGTTCGTGACGTTTCTGGTTCGTGAACCCGCTGAGCCGAAGCGTTTTCACGCCGAGTCCGATCCGTCGGAGGCTGCAACGGGCCGCGGTTCCTACCGCCGGGTTGTGCTCGCGGCGGTTCGGGAGTTGCAGCAGTACGTCTGGACCGTCACCAGGACGATGTTCGGGTCGGTGCAGGCGTTACTGGCACTGGCGTTCGCGTTGCTGCCCGCCGGGGCGTTTGCCCTCAGTCTGTCGCTCCAGACGAACCTGGCCGTCGAGCTGGGATTGAAGGACGAGGAAGTCAGCCGACTGGCTCTGTACTCCGGTCTCATCTCGGCGGGTGGGTGTGTCCTGGGGGGATTCCTGTCGGACCGGCTGGGACGCAAGCGGATGCTGGCGTTGTTCATCGTGGCCACCACCGTGCCCACGTTGTGGTTCGCGGCGCAGATGCAGCGTCACGGCTGGGTGATGCCTGTTCCGCCCGATCTGCCTGATCGGCCGGCTCCGCCGCAGGCTCTGGTTGCGGCGTTCTGGACCGCCACGCTCAGTTTTTCGTTCGTGCACGGTCTGATGTTCGGAACACGTACGGCCCTGTTCATGGACGTGGTGGATCCGGCGGTTGCGGCCACACAATTCACCGCCTATATGGCCGTGCTGAATCTGACGACCAGCTATACGTCGGCATGGCAAGGGCTGGCACTGGCTCACTGGGGCTATCCGACGACGCTCCGGATCGACGCGTTGGCGGGGGTGCTTGGAATCGCGGTATTACCGTGGTTGAGACTCGGGGCGCAGGCTTCGGAACGTTCGTCGGAGGCTGGTGCACGCTCCGATGAGCGTCCCGCACTGGCCGGAAGCGAGGCGGACTGACCCCGCAGGCCGGAACGGTCGGAGCAGCAGACAGACGGAGACGGCGATGAGCATCGAGGCGGCGAAACGGTACGCGGAAGAGCACTTCGACGATTTCCTGGATGATCTGAAACAGTTGCTGCGGATCCCGAGCGTCAGCGCGGATCCGCGCCATCGCGAGGACATGCAGCGGGCGGCGGAATTCGTCCGCGATCGTCTGGCCGCGGCGGGCGTGGAGACGCGGCTGGTTGCCACCGACGGCTTTCCCATCGTTTACGGCGAACGTCTGCGCAGCGACGACCGGCCGACGGCGCTGGTGTACGGGCATTACGACGTGCAGCCGCCGGATCCGGTGGACCAGTGGGTTTCGCCGCCGTTCGAACCGGTGGTCCGCGAAGGCTGTGTGTGGGCACGCGGGGCGACGGACGACAAAGGCCAGTTGTTCACGCACATTGCGGCCGTGCATTCGTGGACGACGGCTGCGGGCGAGCTGCCGGTCAACGTGAAGTTCGTGATCGAGGGCGAAGAAGAGGTCGGCAGCCGGTCGCTGGAGACATTCCTCCAGGACAATCGCGAACTCCTGTCGGCCGATGTGGCGGTGGTCAGCGACACCAGTCAGTATGGCGACGGGATTCCCGCGATCACCTACGGCCTGCGCGGCATCACGGCGTGCGAAGTCACCGTGCGTGGGCCGCGACAGGACCTGCACAGTGGCGTTTTCGGAGGCGCGGTCGCCAACCCGGCCAATGTGCTGGCGCGGTTGATCGGATCGCTGGTCGGTCCGGACGGACGGATCGCCGTGTCCGGCTTCTACGACGCCGTGCGGCCGATCGGCGAGGAAGAACGGCGGCGGCTGGCTGCGCTGCCGTTCGACGAGCAGGCATTTCTGCGCGAAGTCGGCGTACCGGCGTCCTTCGGTGAGCCGGAATTCAGCATACTGGAGCGTCGCTGGTGCCGACCGAGTTGCGATGTGAACGGGCTGGTCTCCGGTTACACCGGTGAAGGGCCCAAGACGATCATTCCGCAATCGGCGGTGGCGAAGGTCAGTTTCCGGCTGGTTCCCGATCAGGATCCGGACGCGGTCCTGGACGCCGTCGAACGCCACCTGCGGGAACGCTGTCCGCCGGCGGTGACGCTTCAGTTCCGCCGCTACCATGGGTGCCCCGGAGTCGTCATCGACACGGACAGTGCCTTCATGCAGGCGGCCCGCCGGGCGATCCGGGCGGGTTTCGGAGCGGATCCCGTGCTGATCCGCGAAGGGGGATCGATCCCCGTGGTGGCGAGCTTTCGGGCGATTCTGGGAGTCGATACACTCCTGCTCGGCTGGGGACGCAACAGCGACAATCTGCACGCACCCAACGAGCACTTTCATCTGGACGATTTCCGGCACGGGATGCTGGCGTCCGTGGCGCTGTGGGACGAGCTCGCCCGGTGCGGTCGCCAGCGGCGGCAATCGGCCACCGACATCGCGTGAGCGGCTGCGTGTGAAGCTCCGCGCGAGACCTCGCCGGTCGCCCGGCCGGACCACTGAACGTATTCCGCAACCAGGAAGCCGGCATGCTCGATCTGCAGTACATTTGCGACCACGTCGAGGAGGTGAAAAGAAACTGTCGCAATCGCGGCGTGGATGTGGACGTGGACGCGCTGGTCGCCCTGCGCGGGGAACGGAACGGTCTGATCACGCAGATCGACGAGTTGCGGCACCAGCAGAAACAGATTTCGGCCCAGATTCCCAAAGCCTCCGGCGACGCGCGTCCGGCGCTGATCGAACAGGGGCGAGCGCTTCGCGAACGGATCCAAGAGCTTCAGCAGCGGCTGGAAGAGATCGAAGCACGGATCCGCGAAATCCATCGCCGGATTCCCAACATGACGCATCCGGACGCACCGGTCGGTTCCGACGAGTCGGCGTCCGTGGAGATCCGCCGCTGGGGCACGATTCCGCAGTTCGACTTCCAGCCACGCGACCATGTCGAACTGGCCGCGCGGCACGATCTGATCGACTTCGAAGCCGGAGCACGGGTGGCCGGACACGGCTTCTACTACCTGAAAAACGAAGCCGTACTGCTGGAACTGGCGCTGGTGCAGTATGCGATCGAGAAGCTGCGGGACGAAAACTTCGTGCTGCACATCACGCCCGACCTGGCTCGGGACGAAATCCTCGAAGGAATCGGTTTCCATCCTCGCGACGACGCCACGCAGATCTACTCGATTGAGAACTCGACACTGAGTCTGGTGGCGACCGCCGAAATCACGCTTGGTGGGGCACTGAAGGACCAGATTCTGGACGTCGAGCAGCTCCCGTTACGATGGGCCGGACTCTCGCATTGCTTCCGCACGGAGGCGGGGGCGCACGGTCGGGCGACTCGGGGCATCTACCGCGTGCACCAGTTCACCAAGGTCGAGATGTTCGGCTTCACGGCGCCGACGCTGGAGGCGTCCGATGCGTTCCATCATGAGATTCTGCGGATCGAGGAAGAGCTTTTTCAGGGGCTGGGCATCCCGTACCGGGTGATCGACACGGCGACCGGTGACCTGGGGGCTCCGGCGTATCGCAAATTCGACCTGGAAGCGTGGATGCCCGGGCGCGGGGAGGGCGGAGCGTTCGGCGAAGTCACTTCGGCGTCGAATTGCACCGACTACCAGGCGCGGCGTTTGAACATTCGCTGTCGCACGCCGGGCCGGAAGGGAACACAGTTCGTGCACACGCTCAATGGCACTGCGATCGCCGTCTCGCGAGCGTTGATCGCCATTCTGGAAAACTTCCAGCAAGCCGACGGCAGCATCGTCGTGCCCGACGTGCTGCGCAAATGGACCGGCTTCGACCGCATCGGGTGAGCCGCCCCTCGGTCGGATCGAGCGACGGGACCTGCCCGCCGGCACCATCAGCGCACGGGCGCCGTGGGCGCGGAACTTCAGCCCGCGTCTGCGGCGGTGCGAAAGCGCGCGTCGATGACGGCATGCACTTTCGCCGCGTCGAGCCTGGGGCCGGCCGAGTGTGTCGGCGCCGCCGGGGACGCTCCGACAGCGGCCGCGGACCGCAATGGCGGTGACGAGGCATGGCTGAACTGCGAAGCAAACCGCTCATCATACTCAAGGGCGTGCTGTTCCTGGCGATTCTGGTCTGCTCGGCGGTTCTGCTGTGGGCCGAGGCTCCGACATGGCAGACGGCCGGCTTGATCGCGCTGCTGGTGTGGTCGTCGGCCCGCTTCTACTATTTCCTCTTCTACGTGCTGGAGCGGTACGTCGATCCACGGCTGAAGTACGCCGGCCTGTGTGCCCTCTTCGGTGCACTGCTGCGACGGGCATACCGGGATCGATGACGTCACGCCGCAAACGCAGACGCCCGTCTTCGCACGCGACGCTGGTCCGCCGGCACCGCCGGGGGCTGCAGGCCTCGATGTGACGTGGCGGCGGCGCGTTTGCGGTGTGCGGCGGAACGGCACGCGTACCGCGGTCGAGCGGGACGGCCTGTCAAACCGCGGCGAAGTTTTTCAGGACGTGCAGCCCGATCTGCTGACTTTTCTCCGGGTGAAACTGCGTGGCGAACAGTCGCCCGCGGGCGATCGCCGCGACGAAGCGTTCGCCGTGCTCCGACCACGCCGCGACCACCGATTCATCCTGTGGCACGACGTGGTAACTGTGGACGAAGTAGAACGATGCGCCCTCCGGCACACCTGCGAACAGCGGGCAAGGCTTGGCGAGCGTGACGCTGTTCCAGCCCATGTGCGGGATCTTCAGCCCGGGCCGGTCGGGGAAGCGAACGACTTCGCCCGGGACGATCCCCAGGCCCTCCCAGTGACCGTCTTCGTGGCTGACGTCGAACAGCAATTGCAACCCGAGGCAGATGCCCAGAAACGGCTTGTCGGCCGCGACATGCTCTCGGATCGGCTCCACCAGTCCCTTGCGGCGCAGCTCATCCATGGCGTCGCGAAACGCCCCGACTCCCGGCAGGATCAGCCGCTCGGCCTGCCGAACCTGGTGCGGTTCGGTAACGATCCGTGCCGGGACGCCCAGTCGCTCGAAGGCCTTCTGGACGCTGCGCAGGTTGCCCATGCCGTAGTCGATGATCGCGATCATCGGTGTTTTCGACTTCCTGTGTGTCTGGTGTCATCGACGGAGGCAGTGCCTCCGGCTGTGTCTGGCGCGGGTGTCCGTGTCGATCGGGGGGCCGGTGGGAGCCGACGGGCGGCTGTGCTGCGCGCCTTCCGGGAGTTCGTCGCGGAGCATCACGCCCCCGAAAATACGCCAATGCAGCGTGGCGCCGTTGCGGAGTCGTGCCGCAGGGCTTGGACCACGCGGGATCAATCCGCGGGGGGCTGGACGATGCAGACGTCTTCCTCGTCGGGGGCTCCGCTCAATTCCACGATCACCGGGTCACCGGGCTTCAAACCGGACAGTGCGGCAGCGTCACCGCGATTGACTGCCAGTTCCAGCATCCCCCAACTGTTGATCAGTGCAACCCACCGGCCGGGAGGCACTTCGGCGAACGCGGCCGAGATGCCCCCGATTTGCACCGGACCGGCGACGATCCTCCGCACATGCCGACCTTGCAGTTCATTGCCGGGAATGTTGGTCGCCAGGTTGCCGAAGCGATCGACGTACAGAACTTCGCCGCGGATGCGTTCGCCTTGCCGCTGCGGTTCGGGCCACTGGAGCCGAACCGGCGGTTGGTCCAGCGGCGGTCCGAACTGATCCAGAGGCATCCCCGCCCACCAATGCGCTGCGGCGGGAGCCATGCGGTCCCGGCCGTGAAACGTGTGGGATTGGACCCGCCGCCAGAGCGCGGAGTTGGTCAGTTCGAGGGCCCGACGTCGCTTTGCGTTCCGCCAGACGCGGGTCAGGATCCCGTTGTCGGGCACCACGAAGCGCTGTTCGTCGAGTTCGGCCAGCAGGATCCGGCGATCCGTGCCGACCCCGGGATCCACCACAATCACGTGCACCGTCCCGGGAGGAAATGTCGCCGCAATCTGCTCGGCGATCAAGGCGGCCACCCGGATGTTCTGCGGAGGAACCTCGTGGGTCACGTCCACCACGGGCGCAGAAGGAGCGATCCCGGCGATCACGCCCTTCATTTGAGCGACATAACTGTCGCGTTCGCCGAAGTCCGTGGTCAGTGTGATCGGAGCCATCGTGAAAACATCGTGCCTGAAATGGTGCGGGCGGGCCGGACGTGGGCCGGACACACTCGGCGTGTGCGGAGCCCCAACGGCAGCTCTGCGCTCCGGCGTCAACGGGATTCGGCGAAATCCTGCAGGATCCGACAATAGCTGTGGTATCGTTGCGCGGTGATCAGGCCGGCGGCCACTGCTTCCTTGACGGCGCAGTCGGTTTCGTGCGTGTGGGTGCAATCGGGGAAATGACAGTAGGGGACGAACGGACGGAACTCGATGAAATGGGCTTCCACTTCGCCCGGTTCGATGCCCCACAGTTCCCACTGACGGATACCCGGAGTGTCCGCCACCCAGCCTCCGATTTCC
>RFHO01000222.1 GCA_003696385.1 Planctomycetota bacterium
AGACAACGGGTCCCCGTCGCCTTTCGCAGCAATCGTGCGGGCCGAAACCACCGCCTGGCCTGCACGGCCCCGTGAGGTCCCTGGGCGGGGCGCGCTTCACTCGCGGACCTGACCGTCCCCATGGACGACGTACTTGTAGCTGGTCAGCTCGCGCAAACCGCACGGACCGCGTGCGTGAAACTTGTCCGTGCTGATGCCGATTTCCGCTCCCAGCCCGAACTCGCCGCCGTCGTTGAATCGTGTGCTCGCATTGACCAGCACGGCGCTGGAGTCCACTTCCGTGGTAAACGTCCGGGCCGCGTTCCAGTCCTGCGTCACGATCGCGTCGGTGTGATGCGATCCGTATTCATTGATGTGCGCAATGGCCGATGGCAGGTCGTCGACCACCTTCACGGACAGGATCAGGTCCAGGTACTCCGTGCGAAAATCGTCTTCCGTCGCGGGCTTCGAGCCGGGACACAGCGGTGCGGAACGCTCACAGCAGCGCAGCTCGACACCGCGGGACGTCAGGGCATCCGCCAACCGGGGCAGGAATCGCTCCGCGACCGCCGCGTGGACGAGCAGTGACTCGGCCGCGTTACAAACTCCCGGCCGCTGGCACTTCGCGTTCACCACGATCCGCAAGGCCATTTCCAGATCCGCGTCCGCATCGACATAGACGTGGCAATTGCCGTCGAAGTGCTTGATCACGGGCATCGTGGCCTCGCGAGTCACTCGTTCGATCAGCGACCGCCCGCCGCGCGGAATCGTGACATCGATCAGTTCCTTCAATCGCAGGAACTCCCCGACGGCGGCCCGGTCCGTGGTTTCGACCAGTTGCACTGCGTGTTCCGGCAGTCCGCACGGCTCCAGCTGGTTCTTCAGCAGCCGGTACAGTGCCTGGTTGCTGTGAAACGCCTCCTTGCCGCCGCGCAGGATCACGGCATTCCCGCTTTTGACGCACAGCGCCGCCGCATCGACCGTGACGTTCGGCCGCGATTCGTAAATGAAGAACACCACGCCCAGCGGCACCCGCACACGCGTGACCAAAAGCCCGTTGGGACGCACGTTGCTGTCGATGATCTCACCGACCGGGTCCGGCAACAACGCCACCTGATGCAAAGCATCCGCCATGCTCGCGATCCGCGACTCGGTCAGGCGTAGCCGATCCACCTGAGCTGCGGTGAGTCCGAATTCGTCGGCACGTTCCAGATCCCGGTGGTTGGCGTCCTGCAGCGCAGCGACGTTGTCCCGCAGAGCATCCGCACATCGCCGCAACCAGTCGATCTTCGCCTGTCCCCGCACCGCGGCCAGGCGACGAGCCGCCGCCTGCGCCTCTCCGGCGAGCTGGATGGCGTACTGCTTGAGGTCCATTTGCCGTCTCTCCCGAAACTCCGTAACCACCGGCCTCCGCTCCGCCGGTCATGGCCCGTCATTGTCCGTATGCGGTGGTCGGCTTTTGCCAGGGCACCGCACCACCCCGCTGGATGTGGCGTCGCAAGGCTGCGGCCAATTCGTTGAACTTCGCCCGGTTCTTCCGCGCCAGATCGTTCTGTTCACGCGGATCCGCTCGCAGATTGTACAGCTCCTGGGGCGCAAACGGGCTGTTCTGCAACAGCTTCCAGTCCCCGCTGATCACGGCTTCGATGGTCTTGCCACCGTACGCCAGGCCGCCTTCGCGGCGTGTGAAGAACCAGAATCGCCGCAGTTCCGCCTGCTGCCGTCCCAGCAGCGTCGGCAGGAAACTGACCCCGTCGATCGGTTCCGCGACCTTCGCGCCGACCAGGTCACACACGGTGGCGAAAATGTCCATGGACATCGCCCGCAACGTGGTGCGGCCGCGCGGGATCCGCCCCGGCCATACGAAAGCCGCGGGAACGCGAATGCCGCCTTCATACACGCTCTGCTTTCCATCGCGCCACCGTCCGTTGTTCGCTCCGGCGCTCAACTGGCCGCCATTGTCCGACGTGAACGCAACGAACGTATTCGCTGCCAATCCCGTCTCTTTCAGCGTCGCCATCACGCGACCGATGCCGGCATCCAGGTGTTCGATCAAAGCGACCAGCCGCGCCCGCCGTTCCGAAATACTCTGCTCGCGTGCTTTTACGCGCTCCAACCAGTCCCGTGGCGGCTGGATGGGCGTGTGCGGCGCGTTGTAGGCCAGGTAAAGGAAAAAAGGCTGCTCCCGCTCCGCTCGCGCACGAAGGTACGCGCAGGCCCAATCGGTGAACAGGTCGGTGGCATGCCCCGGCGGGTCGATCTCTTCCTCGTTCCGCCGCATGTAGTTGATTCCGTGGCGGCGATGGGTGTAATAGTCGTCCATCATGTCGCCGAGAAATCCGTGGAAGAAATCGAACCCGCGCCGCGTCGGAATGTTCGGCGCCTCCAACCCCAGATGCCATTTGCCGATGATCGCCGTCGTGTAGCCCAACGGCTTCAGCACCGCCGGCAACAGCACCGCCTTCGGACTCAGGTAGCCCCAGTTGTTCTCCGGATGCGTCCGAATGACTCCCGGCACCCCGACCAGCTCCTGATAGCGCCCCGTCAGCAAAGCGGCGCGCGTCGGCGAGCACACCGGACAGTTCGCATAGAAGTTGTCGAACCTCATCCCCGCGGCGACCAGAGCGTCGATGTTCGGAGTCCGCAGGTCGCGCGCTCCGTAACAGCTCAGATCGCCGTATCCGAGGTCGTCCACCAGAATGATCAGCACGTTCGGCCGGTCACTCCGTCCCGCAACGGCTCCGTCCCTCGCACCGGTCGCCCGGACGTCGTCTCCCACGGCCCGCTGCGCGAAAACGGCCAGCGTCCCGACCAGCAGCCACGCGACCGCGCCGCAAAAAAACTGCCGTCCGCAATGGACTTCACGGTCCCCGCAGCCAAGCCGCCGAGGGCACCAGATCCAGCGCACGATCATTTTGCCTCCCCAACCGATGGAATCGTTGAGCCATTGCAGCGCGAACGGTCGCCGTGCGTCCGAGC